>JAEZUZ010000103.1 GCA_023443345.1 Bacillota bacterium | reverse complement strand
AGCCTAGAGTATCCAAAATTAAAAATCTCTATCATATAAAATAAGATTAAAATGTGATGTATTCCTCTAACTAGCATAAAATAAAATGTGCTAGCTAGTATTGCTCCAGCTAATCCTCTTATTAATGTATTAGGAGAGAACAAAATTCCAGAAAATATACAATCTACTATAAATTTTTCTATTGTATTAGAGATAGGTGTCAACACAAATATGCCTAAAACAAGAGCTATAGAGACATCTAGAGTTAGAAATACTTGGTGATTGAAAAATTTTGCAAGATATTTTGAATGCAATTTCTCTATTAGAATTAAAAATAATACTGATAACATAATTAAAATTATACCTGTATTAATTCCATGTTCATTGTTATAATAAATCATTAAAAAAGCAAGCATAGAAGCTAAGTATGGATTTGTATTAAATACATCTGCCATTCTAAATGCTATAAAAATCAAAATGAATAAATCAAAGACTTTTAAAGGTATATTAAAGTTTAAAAATTTTCCTAGAGATAGAAATATACCATAGCAAATAAGCACGGGAATTAAAGGAGCAAATATCATCGAAACTAACTTAAGAGACGATATCACCCTACTATCTCTTTTTTTATCATTATCTGGATTTTTCATAAGAGCAATCACTTCATCTGTAACTTCCTTAACTTTTGCCGGCCCTATTACAACCTGCACATTATCTGCACTAAGCACAACTCCTAAAACCCCAGATATCTTCTTTAATTCTTCTTCTTTTACAAGACTCTCGTCTTTTACCCTTGCCCTTAATCTAGTCATGCAATGAGTTATAGTTACAATATTTTGACTTCCTCCTAGATGTTTAAGGATGTCTTTAGAGTTCATCATCCCTCCTTGAGTTAATTATATATAAGAGCAAAATTATTTCAACAAATTGACAGTACAATAAAACAATGTTCCAAATAAAAAAGCAACCTTAAATGGTTGCTTAAATTTAAATTATTCTACAGGATAACCTGCTTCAGCAAGCATCTTTATAGCTGTGCCTTCTTTAAAATCATCTTCTGCTTCAATCGTAAGTGTGTTAGTTCCAAGATCTACTTCAACTTTCTTTACACCTTCAAGATTTGAAACAATCTTCTCTACAGCTGCTTGACATCCAGCACATTTCATATTCTTTAATACATATTCTCTTTTCATTATTTCCCCCTTAATCTTAGAGCATTTGTTACAACACTCACTGAAGATAAACTCATTGCTAAGGCTGCAATCATTGGATTTAACAAAGGTCCCCCAAATATATGTAAAACACCAGCAGCAATAGGTATACCTATTATATTATATATAAATGCCCAGAACAAATTTTCTTTTATATTTTTGACAACTTTTTTTGACAATTCAATAGCACTTGCAACTTTATTTAAATCTCCCTGTACAAGAACTATATCTGAAGTATCAATTGCTATATCTGTTCCATTGCCCATAGCTATAGATACATCTGCACTGGCTAAAGCTGGTGCATCATTAATGCCATCTCCAACCATACATACAACTTTTGAGTCTGCTTTTTTTGACTCAATAACTCTAGATTTATCTGTTGGAAGCACCTCGCTTATTACTTCATTTATACCCAATTTCTCTGAAATATCCTCTGCAACTTGTCTACTATCTCCTGTAAGCATAATTACATTTATGCCTAACTTCTCGAGTGTTTCTATCGCTTTAAATGAACTCTCCTTTATTTGATCTTTGAGTATAAAGTATCCAACTAAATTTTCATCTATGCTTACAAAAACTCTCTGTTGAGAACTATCTATATATCTATCAGAAGCATCTATAAATTTAGAATTTCCTACTCTATATAGTTTTCCGTTAACTACAGCCTCAACTCCAAATCCACTTATCTCCTTAAATTGAGAAATATCTATATCTCTACTGCTTAATTTAGCTATTCCTCTAGCTATTGAGTGGGAAGAGTTTTTTTCTAAATTTGCACATATATCTACTATATCTTGTGTTTTATGCTCACTTATATTTACAAATTCTTCTACTTCTATCTCTCCCTTAGTTATGGTACCTGTCTTATCTAGAACGATATCTGTAATTTTATGAGCTAACTCTAGAGATTCTCCACCTTTAATCAATATACCTTTTTGTGCTGCTCTACCTGTTCCAACCATTATAGCAGTTGGAGTTGCTAATCCAAGTGCACATGGACAAGCTATTACAAGAACACTTACAAATACCTCTAAAGAAAATCCAAAATCTCTTAAAAAGATAAACCATAAAATAGAGCTTATAAGTGCTATTGCTATTACAACAGGAACAAATATACCAGCCACCTTATCTGCTAATCTAGCTATTGGAGGTTTTTGCGACTGCGCTTCTTCAACGACCTTTATTATCTTACTTAGAAGACTTGAGTCACTCAATTCAACTACTTCAGCTGTAGCTATGCCACTTTTATTTATACTACCTGCATATACCCTGTCTCCTACAGATTTAGTCTGAATAATGGATTCTCCAGTTAACATAGATACATCTAAATCTAAAGTCCCATCTACTATAATTGAGTCCATCGGAACTCTATCACCACTTCTTATGAGTATTCTATCTGATATATTGAGTAGATGTACACTTACTTCTTCTTGATTAGATCCATTTAATCTTATTGCCGTCTCAGGAGCTAAATTCATCAATGCCTTAATTGATGATGTAGTTTTCTTTTTAGCTCTTTCTTCTAATAATTTCCCAAGCATTATTAATGCAATAATTACAGCAACTGATTCAAAATACAGATGGTGTACTGCATGAGTATGTCCATTTAATAGCTTGTAGTAATAATAAAGTGAGTATATAAATGCTGCTGTTGTACTAAGGGCAATTAGTGTATCCATATTTGATGCTCTATTTAATAGAGATCTATATCCCTTTGTATAAAATCTTCTCCCAAAAAACATTACAATCATAACTAATATAAGTTGACTTGTAGCATTTAGCACTGGGTTGGTATCCATGTCAAACAATGGAAGCTTTATACCCACCATCGATGACATAGAAAGTATAAATACTATTGCTGAACATAGCATAACAGGAACTATGTAGGGAAACTCCTTCTTTTCTTCTGTTTTCTCAACTACACTAAATCCAACACTATTAACTATTGCCTTTAATACTTGAGAGCTTATCTGTGAATTTGAGAGGATTTTAGCTTTCTTAGTCAAGAAATTTACAGAGGCTTCATCAATTCTGCTATCTTTTAATAATGCCTTCTCTAGTGCGCTGGCACACGCTGCGCAGCTCATTCCATCTATTTCTATTTCTACTTCATTTATATCTACTTTAGAAGGAGTATATCCAATTGAAGATATCTTTTCCTCTATTATATTTGATGGACACTCTGCCTCTACATATATCCTCTTCTGTACTAGATTTGTAGTTACACTCTCAACTCCATCAATTGATTTTACAGCCTTTTCTATACTACTTACACAGGCTGCACACATCATATCACTTACATAATAAATATATTTCATAAAAACCTACTTGTAAAAAAGATCTATCAAAGTGATAGATCCTTGTATTCATGTATTCTCGGCCTAGTTCTATTGGCACTTTCAACGCTTCTTAGCTTAATTTGCTTGTATTTCATTATAGCATTGATCATCAAGAATTCTATAAAAATTCCACTGTAGGCAATTGCAAGAGCTAGCCTTGATTCAGATAAACTTAAAACCTTTATTGTTATAAGAGCTAAAAATACTATGTTATATACTATAAGTGGAAATTGACTTACAAAATCCTTATTCCATTTTCCCAAAGGCACAATAAATAGAGAAGTTGTTGAAACTGCATATAGGACAGTAATAAATGTAAATATCAAGATTTGCATATTTTTATTTAATGTAATTATATTTACTATTGCCTTAACACTTGGTACAAAGAAATATAAATATACTATGGCAAACCATAGGCCATTCCATATAAAAGAGTTAAAAGTGTTCTTTTTCATTTTTCCTCATTTCTTTCATTTTGGGCTAAATTATCAACTCTATTATTTAATTTTAGCAATTCAATATATTCTTGCATATCGAGATAGTGAGATTCTTTTATAAATGTATCATACCATTTTTGGATCTTGTCACTATCTCCTGAAAGTATATGTGCTTTTATCTTATAGAATTTAATATCTTTACACTTATCTAGTATACCCAGCAATTCTATCCATAAGTCTCTATTTTTTACACTTTTCTTATTTGCTGTCTTCCAGCCATTTTTTATCCAATTTTTATACCATCCAAGATTGATGGTATTTATAATATATGCGCTATCTGAATATAGAACTATTGGAATATCATATTTCTTAAGTGCCTTTAGAGCCTCAATTATTGCTGTCAACTCCATTCTATTGTTTGTTGTTGAATCGCAATAACCAAAAATTTCTTTTTCTTTATCTTTATACTTTAGAATTGCTGCCCAGCCTCCTGGACTATTTTCAAATTGATTTCCATGGCATGAACCATCAGTGACAATCTTTATCATATAGAAACGATACTTTATATTATTGATTTTGTCAAATAATAAAGTGCCCCATTGGAGCACTTTAATTATTTATTATTCATCATATGGTTCAAACATATCCTTAGTTACTCCACATACTGGGCAAACCCAATCATCTGGAATATCTTCAAAAGCTGTTCCTGGAGCTATACCACTATCTGGATCTCCTAGCTCTGGATCATAAATATGATTGCAAGCTGTACAAATATATTTTTGCATTTCTCCTCCTTATTATTTCTATAGTTCACTTGAGAAATCTAAAGAAGCAAGTCTCTTATAAGTCTTATATCTTTCTTTAGCATATTTCTCAGCTCTTTCAAACAATACTTTGGCTTCTTCTGGGAAGCTTCCTTCAAGCATTGTATATCTTCTTTCACTTCTGATGAAGTCTTGGAAACTTTCTGTTGGCTCCTTAGAATCTAACATAAATGGATTCTTTCCTTCTTCTGACTTTCTTGGGTCAAATCTCCATAAGTGCCAATATCCACTGGCAACTGCCTTCTTCTCTTGAAGTTGAGTTGTTCCCATACCAGTCTTAATACCATGGCTTATACATGGTGCATAAGCAATAATTAGAGAAGGTCCTTTGTAGCTTTCAGCTTCTTGTAGAACTTTCATAAAGTGATTTTGGTTAGCACCCATAGCTACCTGAGCAACATATATATTTCCATAAGTTGTCATCATTAAACCAAGATCTTTTTTACCTCTTCTCTCGCCTGAAGCTGCAAATTTAGCAACAGCACCAATTGGAGTAGACTTAGAAGCTTGACCACCTGTATTAGAGTAAACTTCAGTATCATATACAATTACATTTATATCTTCTCCTGAAGCTAATACATGATCAAGTCCACCATAACCAATGTCATAAGCCCATCCATCTCCACCAGAGATCCATACGCTCTTCTTGATTAGGTAATCTTTATATAGTTTTAATACATCTATGTGATGTTTAGCTAATTCATCTTGAGAATCAAGAGTATCAAGCATTGCCATAAGTTTTAATGCATGTGGCTTAGATTCTGTAAAGTCATCCATAGTATTGATCCACTCTTGAGATACTTCCTTGAATTCATCACTCATACCCATATCTTGTAGTGCAAGTATACTTGACTTTAATTGCTCTCTACTGCTCTTAATAGCCGCTAACATACCATATCCATACTCAGCATTATCTTCAAATAGTGAGTTAGCCCATGCTGGCCCCTTACCTTCACAAGTACTTGTATATGGTGTAGAAGGAGCTGAACCACCCCAGATTGATGAACAACCTGTAGCATTAGCTATTAGCATTCTATCTCCATAAAGCTGTGTTATAGCTTTCATATATGGTGTCTCACCACAACCTGCACAAGCACCACTGAACTCAAGAAGCGGTTTATTAAACTGACTTCCCTTTACAGTAAATGGTTGCATTATGTCTTTCTTCTCACTTAGTTTAGAAGCAAATTCCCAGTTTGGTGATTCCTTGGCAATTTGAGTTCCAAGAGGTTTCATAAGTAGTGCCTTCTTAGGTGCAGGACATACTTGAGCACAGTTTCCACAACCTGTACAGTCTAGTGGAGAAACTTGAATTTTGTACTGATAATTTTCAAGTCCCTTACCTAGAGCCTTCTTAGTCTTAAATTCCTCTGGTGTAATTTCTTGTTCATTCTCATCTAGCAAGAATGGTCTTATAGCAGCATGAGGACATACAAAAGAACATTGATTACATTGTATACAATTTTCTATTTGCCACTCAGGAATGTGTATAGCAATTCCTCTCTTCTCATAAGCTGCTGTTCCACAAGGGAATGAACCGTCTTCTCTACCTACAAATGCACTTACTGGGAAGCTATCTCCCTCTTGTCTATTATAAGGTTCAAGTAAGTTCTTGATAAAGTCTGGTCTTTCAACTAATTCTTCTACTACACTCTCTTGAGCATTTTCCCATGATGCAGGGATTTTAACTTCTACAAGAGCTGTAACAGCTTCATCAACTGCCTTGTGGTTCATTGCAACAATTTCCTCACCCTTCTTACCATATGTCTTAACAATTGCATCTTTTAAAAGTCCAATTGCCTCTTCAAATGGTAGAACATTAGCTAGCTTAAAGAATGCAGTTTGCATAACCATGTTTATACGGCTACCTAATCCAACATTCTCAGCAATCTTTGTTGCATTGATTGTATAGAATTTTACTTGTTTATTAAATAAATCTTTCTTTAGTGAAGCTGGAAGTTTGGCATCTAATTCCTTCTCATCCCAAATAGTATTTAGGACAAATGTTCCACCCTTCTTAAGTCCCTTAAGTAGATCATACTGGAATACATATGCTTGAGTATGACAAGCAATGTAGTCAGCTTCATTAATTAGGTATGTACTGTGAATTGGATTTTTACCAAATCTCAAGTGAGAAATTGTTACACCACCACTCTTCTTAGAGTCGTAAGCAAAATATCCCTGAGCATAGAGATCAGTATTATCTCCAATGATCTTGATTGCATCTTTATTAGCACCAACAGTACCATCAGAACCAAGACCCCAGAATTTACAACGTACTGTTCCTTCTGGTTCAGTAGAAATTTCTTCTTTAACTTCTAGAGAATGGAAAGTAACATCATCAACTATTGATATTGTAAATTGATTCTTTGGATTTTCTGATTTTAAATTGTCATAAACTGTCTTAATGTGAGATGGTGTAGTGTCCTTAGAACCTAAACCATATCTTCCTCCGATAATTAGAGGAGCATTTTCTTTACCATAGAATGCATTCTTGATATCTAGGTAAAGTGGCTCTCCAGGAGCACCTGGTTCCTTAGTTCTATCTAGAACAGCAATTCTCTTAACTGTCTTAGGTAGTACCTCATGTAATTTCTCATCTAAGAAAGGTCTGTAAAGATGTACATTTATAAGACCAACCTTATCACCTCTGCTATTTAGATAATCTACAGTCTCTCTTATTGCTCCAACAACACTGCCCATTGCAATAATTACATCTGTAGCATCTTCTGCTCCATAGTAATTAAATGGCTTGTAGTCTCTTCCTGTAATTTCAGAAATTTTTTCCATGTAGTCAATTACAATTCCAGGAACTCTATCATAGAATGGGTTTGAAGCTTCTCTTGCTTGGAAGAAGATATCAGGGTTCTGTGCAGTACCTCTTGTGATAGGCATTTCTGGTCTAAGAGCTCTCTGCTTAAACTTCTTAAGTGCTTCCCAGTCTACTAAATCTTTAAGATCTTGGAAGTCTACTAATTGAATTTTTTGAATTTCGTGACTTGTTCTAAATCCATCAAAGAAATGCAAAAATGGTAAACTAGCTTTGATTGAACTTAGGTGAGCAACTGCTGCCATATCAGCAGCTTCTTGAACAGAACTTGAAGCTAATAGAGCAAATCCTGTCTGTCTTGCAGCCATAACGTCTGAATGATCTCCAAAAATTGAAAGAGCGTGTGTTGCAATTGCACGAGCTGATACGTGAAATACTCCAGGTAGCAATTCTCCAGCAATTTTATACATATTTGGAATCATCAATAAAAGACCTTGTGAAGCTGTATATGTAGTTGTCAATGCACCAGCTTGTAATGAACCATGAACTGCTCCAGCAGCACCTGCCTCAGATTGCATTTCATGAACATGTACTGGTTGACCAAAGATGTTTTTCATTCCTGTAGCCATCCACTCATCAACGTGTTCAGCCATAGGTGACGAAGGTGTAATAGGATAAATAGCTGCTACTTCTGAAAATGCATAAGAAATATATGCAGCAGCTGTATTACCATCCATCGTCTTAGTGATAGGTTGTCTCATCTTTCCTCCTATAAAATCGTCCTTTTTTCATTGTTATTATATATAAATAATGTTAACGTTTCAATTAAATAACTAGTTTATAGTGGCTTTTTTTGCCTTTTCTCACTAATATATAACCTTTATCAAATAGAATGGCATTTACCATTTCGTTAGGGTCATTAATTACCTGATCATCGACCTTTATTCCAGACTGTTGAATCAGCCTTCTAAGCTCAGATTTGCTAGATGCTACATTAGCTTGCATCAATACATCAATCCATGTCTTAGAATCTATATCAACTTTTATCTCTTCTAAATTACTTGCATCTACATTTTTAGAAAATAGATTTCTTGCTGTCTCTTGTGCTTTTAGAGCTTCTTCTTCTCCATGAACCATCTTTGTTATTTCAAAAGCTAAAATTTCCTTTGCTCTGTTTAGCTCCTCATCTTTAACTTCAGTAATGCTATTTATGTAATCAATATCTAACATTGTAAGTCTAAGAAGATATTCTCTTACCTTTACATCCTCAGTGTTTCTCCAGTACTGATAGAAATCAAAAACGCTAGTCTTATTTTTATCTAACCAAATAGCACCACTGGCAGATTTGCCCATCTTCTTTCCATCAGAAGTTGTAATTAATGGCATTGTAAGTCCATAGACTTCTTTTTTACATATCTTTCTTACTAAGTCTATTCCACCTAATATGTTACTCCACTGGTCACTTCCGCCTATTTGAAGCACGCAATTTTCCTCTTTAAATAAATGGTAAAAATCGTATGCCTGCATTGGCATGTAATTAAATTCAAGAAGTGTCAACCCGTCATATAATCTTGTTTTATATGTCTCCAT
>JAEZUZ010000098.1 GCA_023443345.1 Bacillota bacterium | reverse complement strand
CTTCCTCCGTATCTTATGAGAAAAAAGCCTATTATATTTATTAATAAAAACAGGAATATTATTAATCCTATCCATCTATGTGTATTTTTCATTTCTAAACCCTATATTTTTTAGGAAGAGTTATCTTTACTGTACTTCCAACATTTATTTGTGATTCCATTTTTACTTGTCCATTGTGCAATAAAATAACTTCTTTTACGATACTAAGTCCAAGTCCTGTTCCTCCACTTTGCCTACTTCTAGAGGAACTAACTCTATAGAATCTATCAAATATAAAAGGAAGATCTTCTTTTGATATTCCAATTCCATTATCTTTGAACTCAATAACTATGTTCTCTTGCATTTCTTTTTGAGAAATATCTATACTCTTACCTTTGTCACTATACTTTATAGAATTAGTAAGCAAATTTATAAATACTTGTACCATTTTCTTAAAATCCATCTCTATAAATATCTTAGAGGATTTGTCATAATTTATTGTTATATCCTTTTCTTTTGCAATAACTGCAACGCTATTTATAGCATCCTCAATTGCCTTTGAAAGTGGACGAGTATCAAGATTTAAAGTCAGGTCTTGCTTTTCTAATTTAGCTATATATAACAAATCTTCCAGTATATTTTTTAGTCTATCTGTCTCATCAGATATGTCATTTAAAAATTCATTTATAACTTCTGGATTGTTTTCTTTGCTATTTAAAAGGTAATCTATGAGTATTCTAATAGAAGCAACTGGTGTCTTTAATTCATGAGAGACATTAGATACAAAAAGTGATTGCTGGGAATTAATTTTTTCAAGTCTCTGTCCCATTTCGTTAAAGCTTCTTGAAATTTCCTGAATTTCGTTGAGTCCTCTTGGCTTTATTCTTGCATTATAATGTCCTCTTGTCATCTCCTGCACTCCAATTCTAATATCCTCTATAGGAGAAAGAGCTTTAACTATATATAAGTAAAATAAAAAACATGATAAAACAAAAAAAGGCATCAAAAATAAAGAGACTTTTTTTGCAGTATTAAACGACCTATTGTATATATTTCCTATATCACTAATTAAAAGGACTTTGTAGTTACTATGACCATCTCTTAAAATTTCTGCCCAGTTATAAAGCAACCTATTTGATTTTTGTGTTATGCGTATTTCTGAAGATTTATCGTAATTCTCATAGGCAAAATATTGCCCTTCAAGGAGCCTATATGAATCGTATACAACTTTCATTTGGCTATCAAAAAGCACAAGCCTATTCTGTTGTAAAATAGGCTTTAATTCATTATGAAAATCTAAATCTTTTTTAATTGTCTCAATATCATAATATCTTGCATTAATTGCCTGAGCAACTATATGGGACTTTGCATTCTGATTTCTTGTAAATTCATTCTTATTTTGACTAAGAAGTATAAGACTCAGTGTATTAAAGACTGTCATATATATAGCAATTGTAAGTATTATGAATGTAAACAAAAATCGCATTCCTAATTTTGAAATTGTATAATGCTTAACGTTTAAAATAATATCCTGTACCCCATTTTGTATGAATGTACTTAGGTCTAGAAGAATTTTCCTCTATCTTCTCTCTAAGTCTTCTTATGTGAACATCAACTGTCCTAACATCACCAAAGTATTCATATCCCCAAATTGTTTCAAGAAGATATTCTCTACTAAATACCTTCTCCTCATTCATAACTAATTGAATAAGCAAGTCAAATTCCTTAGCTGTAAGAGTTTCTTCTCTATCTGGAAATATGATCTTCCTTCCAAAGAAATTTATTTTAAAATCTCCAAAGTCCATCCCATTGACATTCTCAATGCCACTTGGCTTAAACCTTCTCATAACAGCTTTAATTCTTGCTTTAAGTTCAAGGATATTAAAAGGCTTTGAAACGTAGTCATCTGCTCCTGCTTCTAAACCCTGAATAACTGATTCATCGTCAGTTTTAGCAGTGAGCATTATTATTGGCACAAAGGAAGTTTTTCTAATTTCCTTGCATACTTCAAAACCATCTTTTCCTGGTAACATCACATCTAAAAGCACTAGATTGTATTGATTTTTAGAAAATAATTGAAGAGCTTCATTTCCATCCATTGCAGTATCAACTTCATAACCATCCTGCAATATACTGAATTTTAATCCCTTTAAAAGAACTGCCTCATCTTCTACAATTAAAATTCGCTCCATACATTTTTCCCTTTCATATTGTTATGTTTTTATTATATCATGAGTTGTTTATTGTTCAAAGTATGAAATAATTTTATTTAATTTTTTTTCACCAATCCCATCAACATTTAAAAGATCTTGCCATGTAGAGTTTTTATTTTTTGACAAATATTCAATAATTCTGTTTGCTGTTGACTCTCCAATACCAGGCGCTTCAAGCCATTGATCTTTATCAATACTATTTACATCTACTTTTGAATTAGAAATATTATTAGGTTGAACATCTTCTTTTTCTAGCTCAATGCTTTCTTTCTTCTCATCTATAACTATATGTTCTCCATCTAATAACTTTTGTGCTAAATTTATATCATCTTTTGCTTTATCAGTAAGGCCTCCTGCCATTTCTAATAGCTCACCCAATCTTCTATCTTCATCTAGCTCATAAACTCCTGGATTTTTGACTTCTCCAGTAATATAAACCTTTATATCTCTTTTTACTGGCGAATTTGTGCTAAAGTTAAAAGCACCATATACTATTCCTGCTATAAATAATACTAGCAATATAAGATGTTGTACATACTTTCTCATTTCTTCCTCTTATGTTATAATTTATTTATGAAAATATTAACATCTATATTGGTAGTTCTAATAGTACTTGTATTAATTGTTCCTATTGGAACTTTTGCAGATCAAAGTGAAATTGTAAAAATCGAACAAAAATCTTCAATATTTTCAGTTAACAAAATATTGAATATCATAATAAACTTAGTCATTAGTGTAATTATTTGGAGAATAATAATGATACTATTAGACATATTTGTATTTAAAAAGAAAAATCAAAATAATAAAGGTCCATTATCATAATGGACCTTTAATTTTTATCACTATTTTTTAAATACGAAGCTCATCATTCTGTTAGGAACGACTATTTCTTTAACTAATTCTCCCTGAGCATATCCCTGATATTTTTCATGATTTTTAGCTATTGATATTATTTCACTCTCTTGAGCATCTCTTGGAACTTCAATATTATATCTCACCTTGCCATTAAACTGAACTGGTATTGTAACATAGTTATAATGAAGTTTTTCTTCATCATACTTTGGCCAACTTGTAGTTGAGAGTTCACTAAATCCAAGCATTTCTGAAAGCTCTTCTGTCATATGTGGAGCTACTGGGTGAAGTAATGATATCAAAGTATGATAATCTTTTTTTGTTATCTTATCTTTTTGATAAAACCCATTTACTAAGCTCATAAGTTCTGCAATTGCTGTATTAGGCTTTAGTGCTTCAAAATCTTCACTTACTTTCTTTATCGCTTGATTAATTCTTATTTCAAGTTCTTTTGAATACTCGTCTTTATCTTCAACCTTATCTAGCAGATTCCAAACTCTATCTAAGAACTTTTTAGCACCTCTTAGTGCTGAATCATTCCATATTGCAGTCTTCTCAAAATCACCAATAAACATTTCGTAAAGTCTTAAGGTATCTGCTCCATAGTTGTCAATTATTTCATCAGGGTTAACTCCATTCCCCCTGCTCTTTGACATCTTCTGTCCATCACTTCCAAGGATAAATCCATGACTTGTTCTCTTTAAATATGGCTCCTTAGTTGGAACTAATCCCTTATCATATAAGTATTTATACCAGAACCTAGAATATAGAAGATGAAGTGTTGTATGCTCCATTCCTCCGTTATACCAACTTACTGGCATCCACTTATCTAAAATATCTCTAGAACAGAATTCTCTATCATTGTGAGGATCTAAATATCTTAAAAAATACCAAGAGCTTCCTGCCCACTGTGGCATTGTATCTGTCTCTCTTTTTGCATCTGAACCACAGCATGGACATTTTGTATTTACCCATGACTCTATTGTTGCAAGTGGCGACTCACCATCTTGGCTTGGTTCAACTTTATCTACTCTAGGAAGAGTAAGTGGCAATTCACTTTCATCTAGTGGAACAGTACCGCACTTTGGACAATGAACAACCGGAATAGGTTCTCCCCAATATCTTTGTCTAGCAAATACCCAGTCTCTTAATTTAAACTGTGTCTTTCTATGACCAATTCCCTTCTCTTCTACTATTTGAATCATTTTTTCCTTGGCATCTTTGCTATTTAATCCATTTATTAGAGGAGAGTTGATAACTATTCCACTACCTGCATAATAAGTATCTCTATCTTTAGTTTCAATTACAAATTTAATAGGTAAATTGAACTTTTGGGCAAATTCATAGTCTCTTTCATCGTGAGCCGGAACTGCCATTATAGCACCTGATCCATAATCCATCATTACATAATCTGAAACAAATATATCTACTGCTTCTTCACTAACAGGATTATAACCTCTAATTCCATCAACTATGACACCTGTCTTTTCCTTATTTACTTTAGTTCTTTCAAAATCACTCTTATTTCTTATATCTAATCTGTACTTTTCTATTTCACTGAAGTTTTTTATCTCATCTTTGTACTTATCTAGTATTGGATGTTCTGGTGCTAGTACCATGTAAGAAACGCCATAAATGGTATCAGGTCTTGTCGTATATATTTCTAATATGTCGTCCTTATTCTCAATTTTGAACTGAATTGTTGCTCCATGGCTCATTCCAATCCATTCAAGTTGGGAGGCCTTTACTCTATGAGGGAAATCTACTAGTTCTAGGTCTTCTGCAAGCCTCTGAGCATACTTAGTTATTGCTAACATCCACTGCTCTTTTTCTTTATATTCGACCTCTGTGCCACATCTCTCACAGCAGCCATTGACAACTTCTTCATTTGCTAGACCAACTTTACAAGAAGGACAATAGTTAATCTTGCTTTTCTTCTTGTATGCCAATCCATCTTTGAACATTTGTAAAAAGATCCACTGCGTCCATTTATAAAAAGAAGGATCACTTGTAATAACTTCTCTATCCCAGTCAAAAGAATAACCCAATCTCTGAAGTTGAGTTCTCATTCTATCTGTTATATCTTTAGTTACATCTTCAGGATGTACGTTGTTTTTAATAGCGAAATTTTCTGTAGGAAGGCCAAATG
>JAEZUZ010000012.1 GCA_023443345.1 Bacillota bacterium | reverse complement strand
TTATAAGGGTTTGTGAGGATTTTACAACGTATCTAAGGCAATGGACACTCCAAAAATTACCCAAAATGTGGAATCATAGAAAAACCCGCAATCCCTTATTTTATACGGGTTCGCGGGCTTATTTACCACAACATTGTTTATACTTCTTACCACTTCCACATGGCTTTTTGTATTGGGGCTTTTGGGAGCATTTGGGAGCACTTGGCTCGTTAATTCGGCACTTGGTTGCACTCAGGAGCACTCCGTAGCACTCGGCAAACCTAGCAGAACGTATCTAAAAACGTATCTAAAATTTATAATTGTTGAATTTTTTACAATTTTTTAGTAATTGTTTTTTCTTCAAATATTGGAGTATTAATAGTTATTCTTTTATTATCAAAATCTATAGTTGCTTCAGCATCATATGGTATTATACATCTTGGAACGGAATGTCCAAAATTAATATTATACAAAACAGGTGTTTTTAAATCTGCAAATACCTTTTTGTAAACTTGCTTATACTCTTCATAGTATTTTTCATCGATAGGTTTACCAACAATAACACCTTTTACACTTTCAAATACTTTATTATTCTTAAAAAAGTTCAATATTATTTCCAATTTATCAGGATGCATTCTTTCCTCAGAAGTTTCTATAAATAGTATTTTTTCTTTCCATTCATCTAAGGTTGGTAATATATTATATTTAGTGTATATTTCATTTTCATTTCCATATCTTTCACTTGTATAAATAACGTATAAACTATCTAGACATCCGCCATATAATTTTCCTGTTATTTTTCCTTTACCATTCAAAACTTCAAATCCATGTTGTTCATTTTGAGATTTTCTTGGTTTTCCAACTTCTTCATTACCATAGCTTTCTCTATCAAAATACCATATTGGGCTTGATATTATTTCAAAATTAGATTCATTCATAAAATACTTTTCAAAATATTGTTTTGTATATGGCAACATCTCATTATCTAATTCTGCTAGATCAACTAATAAACAAGGACCATAGAAAGTTGAGAGTCCTAATTTATTTAACATTAAGTGGTTGTTTGTTGTATCAGAAAAACCTGTAAATAATTTCGGATGATTTTTAACTGCATTTATAAATTCCTCATCTTCCATTAAGTATGGAATTGTTTTATATGTATCATCTCCACCAATGGCACAAATAATTCCTTTTATACTGTCATCCATAAAAGCCTGTTTTAAATCACTCGCCCTTGCTTCTGGATGATTTTGAAGATAATCCATATCTTTCAATGCATTTGGCATTATAACCGGTATTAATCCAAAGTCTTCTAATCTTTTAATTGCTATATCTAACTCATGTTTACAAAAAGGCATTCCTAATAGCCCTCTAGATAAACTAACAATTGCAACTTTATCCCCTTTATTTAATTTTTGTGGTTTTATCATAATTATCAACTCCTATTTATACTATATCATTAAACTTTTATTTTTTAGATACGTTTTGTATTCAATTTAAAATTAAAATTCAAACACATGTTTTGTCCTTATTTTATAAGGGTTTGTGAGGATTTTACAACGTATCTAAGGCAATGGACACTTCAAAAATTACCCAAAATGTGGAATCATAGAAAAACCCGCAATCCCTTATTTTATACGGGTTCGCGGGTTTATTTACCACAACATTTTTTATATTTGCGTCCTGAGCCACAAGGACAAGGATCATTTCTTCCTACACTTTGAGAATTTCTAACTGTATTTTCACTTTGGAATTTCTTTTTGATTTCTCTTTTTTCTTCATCTGTAAGAAGAGTATCCCATTGTTTCAATTCATAGAGCCATTTTGCCTTAGCTCTTAACATATTTAGGAATAGCTCTTTTAAATTTACAGCATTATCAATTTCTGTTTTTTCAGTTAGAGATTCTAGCTCTAATTTTTCTTCTAGGGAATCATTAATTCCATCTAGAAAACCATAGTAAAGTTGTGGTTCAACCCCTCTCTGCTTTGCAAGATCTGAAATTTTACCCTTGATTCTTATATCTTCTTTAGATAGAAGATCTTTGTAGAATTCTTTTTCTAAATCAAAGTACTCTTTCCAAAACCTTTTATATTGTTCCTGAGTTGTTGGCATTTCTGTGAGTTGTTTCCAAGATTGATATAGTTTCATCATTCCTCCATGTATGATATTATAAGAGGTAAGAAGTGTTTTTTCAAGGAGGAACATGGCAAGAATATATCTTTCAGATATGGATGGGACATTGCTTAATGACAATTCAGAATTGAGTGAATTTTCAAAAAACAAACTAAACGACTTGATAAAAAAAGGAGTTAAGTTTACAATAGCAACAGCCAGAGATTTTCATTCAATGAAACATGCTCTTGAAGGACTTGAAATAAATATGCCTGTAATTGAATGTAATGGTAGTTACATATCTGACTTTAAAACGGGAAAAAAATTATATATAAATGATATAAAGGGAGATATTTATAGGATTTTTGAGACTCTTGAATATTTAGATTTACCAATTATTGCAGGAGTTTATGAAGATGAAGAGGACTATCTCTATGTGTATGGCAATAAAGATAAAGATAGCTATAAAACACTAGTTAGCTATTATGAAATTTCTATTGGTGATAGAATGAAGATAGTAGATAATATAAGGGATCTTTTAAATAAGAGGATAGTGTTTATTGGCTCTTATGCACCAGAGCAGGAAATAGTTCAAGGTTATGATATGCTTAAGGAAAAGGAGATGAGTAATCTACACATTCACTATATTCCTGGCATAGAGAAGGGATTTTACTTTTTAAATATCTCTGATCCTCTTAGCAATAAAGGTCATGCTGTATTAGAATATAAGAAGATGTTTCTAGAACAAGAGGACGAATTATATTGTTTTGGAGATCAATACAACGATATAGAAATGATTGAAAATGCCGATACAGGTATTGCTGTAAGCAATGCTCATAATAAATTAAAAGAAATTGCTGATTTAGTTATAGGGACTAATCAACAAGATAGCGTTGTTCGCTATATAGAAAGGAACGAAGAAGAATGCATTTAGAAGGAAAGATGCTAATAGCTCAAGGTGGTGGTCCTACTGCTGTAATCAACCAGTCACTTGTAGGAGCAATTCTTGAAGCTAAGAAAAATCCAAATATAACACATATATATGGAGCAGTAAATGGAGTTGATGGTATTGTCAACGAAAACTTTATTGATCTTACTTTTGAGACAGAAGATAACTTGTTGAGAGTTGCTAAAACTCCATCATCTGCGCTTAGAAGTACAAGAACTAAACCTGATAAGGAATTCTGCGAAAAGATGTTTGAAGTTATGAGACATCACAATGTAAGATATTTCTTCTATGTAGGTGGCAATGACTCATCTGATACTGTTAGAATTGTAAAAGAATTTGCTGATAAAGAGGACTATGAATTAATCGCTGTTCATATTCCAAAGACAGTTGACAATGATTTAATGGAAAATGATCACACACCTGGATTTGCTTCAGCTGCAAAATTTGTTGCACAGGCATTTAGAGGAGTTAATCAAGACAATAGAGCATTAGAAGGTGTATATATAGCAGTTTTAATGGGAAGACATGCTGGATTTTTAACAGCTTCAAGTGTTCTAGGAAAGGTCTTTGAAGACGATGGTCCACATCTTATATATTTGCCAGAAGTTCCATTTAAAATTGAAAACTTCCTTCAAGATGTTAAGAGGACATATGAAAAACACGGAAGATGTATTGTTGCTCTAAGTGAAGGTATATGTGATGAGACAGGCGAGCCAATTGTTGTTAAATTAATTGGTTCTGAAAAAGATGCCCATGGAAATGTTCAACTATCAGGAAATGGAGCACTTGGTGATTTATTAACAGAAGAAGTTAAGGCTAAATTAGGGATCAAGAGAGTTAGAAGTGACACATTTGGATACCTACAGAGAGCTTTTGCTGGAGTTGTAAGTGAAGTAGATGCCAGAGAAGCTAGAGAAGTTGGTGAGATGGCTACTAAGTTTGCGGTTCATGGACAAAGTGGATCTGTAGCAATCAAGAGAATTGCAGATTACGATGTTGCCTATGAACTAGTTCCGCTAGAGAAGATAGCTGCTAAAACAAGAGTTATGCCTAAGGAATTCATCAACAAAGAAGGAAACTTTGTAACAAAGGCGTTTATTGACTACGTTACACCTCTAGTTGGAGAAACTCTTCCAAAGATAGCTAGATTAAGAGGAAAGACTGTAGAAAAATCATTTACTAAGAAAAATGAAAAATAATGACATAAATAAACTCTCATAGAAATATGGGAGTTTTTCATTGCTCCTATATGTGCTATAATCTAACAATGTAATAAAGGAGAAATAATGAATCCATTAAATAAGATTTTTCGTTTTTATAAAATTGCAAAAAACAACTATAGAGATACTAAATATTCAAAGATTTCGATATTTTTAGACCTAATTAAAGTAAAGCTAAAGTATGGTGCGGGATATCTTGAATATATGTTATTTGATTTTCTAAATCATAGAGAACACAGCTATAGAGATGAATTCTTTACTGCAAGGCAGTGGAAGAAGATGTTAGAAGAGGTTAATCCCAAGAATCCACGCTTAGATATCGATAATAAATATGAGAGTTATAAGGCTTTTAAAGAGTATTATAAAAGAGATATATTAAATATCAATCAGGCAAGTGATAGGGAGCTTGAGGACTTCTTTATTAAAAATGAAAAATTCTTTATAAAGAAAAGCGTCAGTTGTGGCGGGTATGATGTAAAAAAAATCGGCAGAGATGAGTTTGATAAGTATAGAGCAAGAGGTTTTGATCTAATAGAAGAGCCTATAATTCAGCATAAAGATATAAATAGCATCTCGCCTTACGCAGTAAGTACAATGAGATTTACAGTTCTAAAGAATGAAGACAAAATCCATCTTTTAAAAGTTGCCATGAGATTTGGCGTTAATGATAAGGAAGTTGACAACTTATCAAGTGGAGGTGGAGTTTTAAGAGTAAATGAAGATGGAAGCCTTTCTGATTATGGATATTCAGAGCCTTCAGAGAATAATAATTATAAGATAGTTAAACTACACATTCACCCTAAGACTAAATTTGAATTTAAGAAGCTTAGAGTACCATATTTTAAAGAAGCTCTAGAATTAGTAAAGGAGATGAGCTTAAAACTTGATGAATATGGATATTTTGGCTGGGATATAGCAATTACAGATAAGGGTCCTGTAGTTGTAGAGATAAATCCAAGACCTGGATTTGACTTACTTCAATACTACGATTTTGTTCAAGGAAATGCTGGAATAAGAAGAGAGATAGAGTCATTTTTTAACAGGGGGTTTAGATGAGAAAAAAATTTTTATTTATAACTCTGATATTGGTGATTATCTTTGTTGGATTTCTATTTTATTTTTTAAAAGGAGAAGGTACAAAGGAATTCATAGCTGGAGATGTAATTTTTCAGATACCAAAGAGCTGGAAGGCAAGTGAGCTAACAGAAGATAGGTATGTGATGTTTGAAGTTAAAAATGCACCAGAAGTACTTTATTTTCAAACAGAAGATAAGAGATCAGAAGATGAAGTACTAGGCTCAGTCTTAGAGATATATAAGGGGCTATATGGCAACTTTCAGACAGATGAAGAAGTACTCAGTAATGGGATTAAAGTTACTGAATTTATAGCGAATGATCTTTACAATATAGTATTTTATAATAATTCAACTCTACATAATTTTACTTTTACTAGTCTAATTAAGGAAAATACGCTTATTAGATTAAAGAAAGAATTGAAAAATGTAATTGAGAGTATGAGAATTAAGGAGTAATTTTGAAAATTGTAATAGTTGGAGGGGGTAAAGTAGGAGAGATACTTTGCCAAGAGCTTTCTGGAGAAGGCAAAGATATTCTTCTAATAGAGAAGAATGCAAAAAAATTTGAGACAATATTAGAAAAGACAGATATCACAGGTATTGTTGGAAACGGAAGTAGCTACGATGTGCTTATGGAGGCAGATGTCGATAAGAGCGACATATTTATAAGTGTTACTGAATACGATGAGATTAACCTGATTGCCTGCATTTTAGCCAAGAAAATGGGAGCTAAGCAATGTGTTGCAAGGATAAGAAATCCTGAAAATCATAAGACATATAGTTACCTCCAGCAATTGCTAGGTATAAATGTCGTAATTAATCC
>JAEZUZ010000101.1 GCA_023443345.1 Bacillota bacterium | reverse complement strand
TGGAATAAGTGCTGCACTACTAAGTATTTATACATACCAGTATGTCAGATCACTTAGCAAGGATATGAAGAGATTTATGGGAATAAATCCCGATAAGAATCTAAAGCAGATGTATGAGGAATTCAATAGAATGAATTTTCCTGATAACATACATCTTGTAATACTCATGGCTACATTTGATCAGCAAACAGGTACTTTTACATATGCAAAGGGAGGGCTAAATACAAATCCAATATATCTATCTAAGACAGGTAGAATGATAGAGCTTGATGATGTCACAGGTTTCCCAATATGCAATATGGGAGATATCTTTAGCCCAGAATATGAATCTAAGTCAATTAAATTGAGATCTGGAGATAGGATATTCTTTTATACAGATGGGCTTATTGAAAACCATGAGTCCCTTATGTATAGCATAGAAGATATTCAGTATATTTTGATAAAAAGAGCTGATGACCCAATTGAGAAGATAGATGAGGAATTTAAAAATGCAATAGATCCTCTATCTCAGAATATAAAAGATGATATAAGTTATATGATTATGGAGGTCAAGTAATGAGCAATAATTTTTTAGAAAAAAAAGTTGATGAACTGAAAAAAGATGGGGTCTACAAAGAGCCTCCTGTCTTTAGCGGACCAAATACTAGAATTTTAAATATAAATGGCAAAGATGTTATAAATCTATGTTCAAATAACTATTTAGGATTAGCAAATCACCCAAAATTAAAAGAAGAAGCGATTAAGGCTATAGAAAAATATGGCATAGGTGCTGGTGCTGTAAGAACTATAGTTGGAAATATGGATATACATCAAGAGCTTGAGATGAGACTTGCAAATTTCAAAAAGGAAGAGTCTGTAATAATTTATCAATCTGGATTTAATTGCAATGCAGGAACAATTCAAGCTATCACAGATAGTGGAGATCTAATAATAAGTGATGAACTAAACCACGCTTCAATAATAGATGGTGTAAGACTTTCTAAGGCTGATAAAAAAGTCTATAAACACAGCGATATAGAAGATTTAGAAAGAATTCTTATAGAAACTAAGGGGAAATATAACAACATTCTTATAATTACTGATGGAGTTTTCAGTATGGATGGAGATATATGTAAGCTCCCTGAAATAGTTGAATTAGCTAAGAAGTATGGAGCTATGACATATGTAGATGATGCACATGGCTCTGGAGTGCTTGGAGATGCTGGAAGAGGAACAGTAGATCACTTTAAATTAAATGGAGAAGTTGATTTTATAGTTGGGACTCTTTCAAAGGCTTTTGGAATGATAGGCGGATATGTAGCCGGAAGTAAGGCTATGAGGGACTGGCTAATTAATAGAAGTAGACCTATACTTTTTTCAACAAATATGATACCAGCAATTGCAGCTAGTCTAATTCAAGCTATAGACATGTTAGAAAAAGATGATTCTCTTACAAGGAAACTTTGGGATAACGCAAATTATTTCAAAGAAAAAATGAAGGAAAAGGGATTTAATATTGGGAATTCAGAGACACCTATTACCCCTGTTATAATTGGGAAAGAATCAGATGCAGTTGAAATCTCTAAGGAATTGTTAGAAGAGGGAGTTTTTGTATCTGCAATTACATTCCCAACTGTTCCTAAAAATACAGCTAGACTAAGATGTATGGTTACAGCTGAGCATACAAAAGAGGATTTAGATAGCGCAGTAGAAATAATTTATAATGTTGCAAAAAGAAGGGGTATAGTTTGATAGATTTAGACATACTCTATGACAGATTAAAAGAAGAATATCCCGATGCCAAAGCTGAACTTGATTTCACTACTGACTATGAACTTCTTATAGCTACGATACTTTCAGCTCAGTGCACAGATATAAGAGTAAATAAAGTTACTAAAGTTCTTTTTAGTAGGGCAAATACGCCAGAAGATATGGTGAAATTAAATATAGCCGAATTAGAAAGCATTATTAAGCCATGTGGAATGTATCATCAGAAAGCTAAAAATATTCTGAGTGCTTCTAATGATTTAATAGAGAAATTTAATTCAGAAATTCCAAGAACTCATCAAGACTTGATGTCTCTAGCTGGAGTTGGAAGAAAGACAGCAAATGTAGTACTATCTAATGCATTTAATATAAATGCAATTGCAGTAGATACTCATGTAAAGAGACTCTCAAATAGGATAGGACTTTCTAAACATAGTGATCCATTAAAAGTTGAAGAGGATCTTATGAGATTATTTGATGAAAGTAAGTGGAGTTTACTTCATCATCTTCTTATATTTCATGGGAGAAGATGCTGTTATGCTAGGAATCCCAATTGTTTAAATTGCATAATAGAAGATATCTGCCCTAAGAAAGGGGTTAAAAATGTTAATAACTAAATCTGATTATGATAGAGATCTTTATTACGATTGTGGCATGTTTTTTGAATGTATTACTGTGACATCTAAGATAAAGACGGATTTTAAAGCACTTTTAAAGTTTAAATCTACTGAATTAAAAGAGTATTCAGAAACATTTGAAGAGTCATATGAAAATTTTATGAGAAAGGTTGCAAATAGTGTAAGTGCTAAGGGTTATGATGGACTTGCAAAAGTAAATATTGATTTTACATCATTTTATCCTGGTACAGTGCTTATTACACTTACTGCTCAGGCTATTAAAAGAAAATGAGTATATGGTTAATTATTATAATACTTGGAATTATTGAAGGTCTAACAGAATTTTTGCCTGTAAGTTCTACAGGGCACCTAATACTTGCCAATGCGTTTTTTTCCTTTGAAGGAGATTTTGCAAATTTATTTGCAATAGTTATTCAAACAGGTGCAATATTAGCTGTAGTTGTAATATACTTTAATAAGTTTATTCCTAAGTCTTTAAGACAAAGTGATATCAGCCA
>JAEZUZ010000068.1 GCA_023443345.1 Bacillota bacterium | reverse complement strand
TTTTTGACAAAAAGAAAGAGGTGTCGCAAATTGCTACACCTCAAGTTTTTAACATTCTACATCTTTTTAATCCACCGTATGACAAATTATACCTTTTGAGCTTTTACAGTCATACCTTCTTTTATTGCTCTTCAAGTAAAGATTTGATAATATTAAATACTTCTTTCGTTTCATCAAATTCAAAAGTCTTTTCTTTATAATACAACAAATTTTCAAGATACTACAGGGGATAATATAAGAAAAAACCTCCCAGCTAAAGATTAATTATTTTCTTTAACTGTGGAGGTTTTAAAAGTTTAATTAGAATAATATTTATTTCTCAGTACTCAACTTGATCTTTGAATTATTAGATAGTCATCTATTTATCCACAAAAGGAAATGTAACTTTAAGTACATTGCGTGATGTTGTAAACACATCAATAGTTTCATCGTTTGAATCGAAAAATTCGACCTCAAAATTCCTGCCATCATGTTCTCCAACTATTACACCTTCAGTTCCTATTGCGAGCCCTTCGAACTCTTCAGTAAGTTCGACAATATCCAATTCTTTCATACATTATTCTCCTTGCTTGTACTGAAATCACTAACTCCAATGGCTTGCTATTTTTCTCTATTCTTGTCTTTTCTTCTACAATACAAGTTCAGGATTTTACCTTAGAAAACCAATTTTTTCAGGCTCTAAATTTGGTATAGAAGCTTCTTTATTCTTTACAACACTTTCTTACTTATCACTAGATATTGGCTTCATTGTTGGGAAGAATAATACATCTTTTATGGACTTAGAATTTGTAACTAACATAACAAATCTATCTATTCCTATACCTAGCCCAGCTGTTGGAGGCATACCAACCTCAAGTGCATTGATAAAATCTTCATCCATTGGATGGGATTCCTGATCTCCTTGATCTTTTTGTTTAAGTTGAGATTCAAATCTCTCTCTCTGATCTATCGGATTATTTAATTCACTATATCCATTGCCATACTCAGCCTTATTTATAAATAATTCAAATCTATTTGTAATTCTATTGTCATCTGGATTTTTCTTAGCAAGTGGAGATATTTCTACAGGATGGTGCATTACAAATGTAGGATCAATTAAATCTTCCTCGCAATATGCTTCAAAAGCCTCATTGACAAGATGACCATGGGTATAATATTCCTTAACTTCTAAATTTAATTTATCTTTTGCAATTTTTTTTGCTTCTTCTAAATCTTCTATTTCAAAGAAGTTAATTCCTGTCTTCTCCTTGACAGCTTCATGCATTGAAACTCTCTTAAATGGCTTAGAAAAGTCAATTGTAATCCCATCATATTCAATAACTAACTTGCCACAGACTTCTTCTACAACTTCTTTAAATAGATTTTCCATTAAGTCCATCATATATGTATAGTCTTCATATGCAGCATATATCTCTATTGATGTAAACTCTGGATTGTGTTTATATGAAATTCCTTCATTTCTAAACATCTTACCAAGTTCATAGACTTTATCAAACCCACCAACTATAAGTCTCTTTAGATATAGTTCATTAGCTATTCTAAGTTGCATATCTAAAGAAAATGTATTGTGATGAGTCAAAAATGGTCTAGCAGCTGCTCCTCCAGCAACTGTAGTTAGTATAGGGGTTTCAACTTCTAAATAACCTCTATCATCTAAGTAAGATCTTATCATCTTTATAACTTTAGATCTCTTTATAAATGTCTCTTTAATCTCAGGATTTACAATGAGATCTACATATCTCATTCTATATCTCAACTCTGTGTCCTTCAGACCATGATGTTTTTCAGGAAGAGTCTGAAGTGACTTTGTAAGTAAAGTTATACTTTGAACCTTTACAGATATCTCTCCTGTCTTTGTTTTAAATACAACTCCCTTACAACCTACTATGTCTCCAATATCAAAGGTCTTAAAGTCATCAAATGCCTCATCTCCAATGGCATCTTTTCTGACATATATTTGAATATTTCCTTTAGAATCTTGAATGTTGGCAAATGCAGCTTTTCCCATTAGCCTCTTAGTCATAATTCTTCCAGCTAAATTTACCTCTTTTTCACTATCTTCAACATAGCTTTCCTTTATTTCATTAGAAAAACTTCTATCTATAAAACCTTCAACTTCAAAAGGATCGTTATTATTAGATTGATAATTTGTAAGCTTTTGTAGACGAATGTCTCTTAAACTTCCTTCAAATTCCATAACTCCTACTTTCCAATTTCTACAATCTTTAGTTCAACTTTTCCTGAAGGAAGTTCAGCTTCAACTTCATCTCCAACCTTCTTATTCATTAGAGCAATGCCAAGAGGTGACTCATTAGAGATTTTCCTTTCAAAAGGATCAGCTTCCCCACTTCCAACTATTTGGTAGGTTACTTCTTGCTTTGTATTTTTGTTAAAAACCTTAACTTTTAGACCTATAAATACACTATCTGTTGTAACGTCATCTTCATCAACTAGAATTGCATTTTTAAGAATTTCTTCCAGCTTTCTTATTTCTTCAGCATTTGCCTTTTCTTCTTCTTTTGCATCTTCATATTCTGAATTTTCTGAAAGATCTCCAAAACTTCTTGCTAGTCTTAGACGCTCACCTATCTCTTCACTTTTTTTAACTTTTAAATAAGCTAATTTCTCTATTAATTGGGCTTTCCCATTTTTAGTTAAATATTTTTGTACCTTTGAACTCAATTATTTCCTCCTAAACAATATCGAAATAATAGCATAAAAGACTTCAAAACTCAACAGTTAAAAAATCTTTCTACCCACTCTCGAATTTCTGTATAATTTGTTAAATTAACTAGTTCATTTTTAAATTTACTAGCATCCCTAATTCCCTTTATATAATTTAGGGCATGCTTTCTAAATTCTACTAGCCCCCTGTTGCCCTTAGATTGATAGCAGGCATCTAAATGCATAAATAAAATTTCTTTTTTAGATAAATTTTGGATTTGTTTATCTCTATTAAAATAGCTCTGTATCTCTCTTACCAAGAGTGGATTTCCTATTATACCCCTAGCAAGCATTATTCCATCAGCTTTTGTAATTTCTAATACATTTATGGCATCCTCTAAAGAGAAAATATCGCCATTTGCAATTACAGGTATTGATATTTCTTCCTTTAAGATTCTTATCTTGTCCCAATCTGCTTTTCCGCTATACATCTGTGCGGCAGTCCTAGCATGAAGCGTGATGTGTCGAAGGGGAAAATCCTGCAATCTTCTAGCTATATCTAAGTAATTTTCGCTATTAGAATTAATCCCTAGCCTCATTTTGACTGAAACAGGAACTTTGGAAGTATTAACCATTGCTTCAACTACTCTATAGGCGTTATCTATGTCTGCCATCAATTGAGAGCCTTCATTATTTTTTCTTATCTTCTGAACGGGACATCCCATATTTAAATCTATTCCATCAATATCTCTGCTAGATTGAATAATATCTATAGCCTTAGATATGTAATTTGGGTCACTTCCAAATATCTGAACATGTATCGGTCTATCCCATTCTTTAAAGTCAATATAATCTAATGTCTTGTTGTTATTGTAGCAGAGTCCTTGAGCCGATATCATCTCTGTATAACATATATCTGCTCCACAAGCTCTTAAGACCTTTCTGTATGCTTCATCAGTATATCCAGCTAGAGGGGCAATGTGAACTTCAATACTCATTATTCATCCTATAGATGTGATACATTCCCTCTAAAGTTATATTCTTATCTATAACATCAAAACACTTAGTATCTTCGACAATAAGACTTGTAAGCCCACCTGTAGCTATTACTAGAGGATCTGCATTCATCTCTTTCTTCATTCCACTTACTATGTGTTCAATAAGACCTATATAGCCAAAATATGCACCAGACTGAATAGATTGATGAGTATTGGTACAAATATATTTATCTGCTCTTTCAAGTTCAACTCTAGTTAAAAGAGCAGTCCTTTGATATAGAGCATCTGTTGAGATTGTAATACCTGGAACAATAGAACCTCCTAAGTATCTCCTATTTTCATCTACACAGCAGAAAGTTGTAGCTGTTCCCATGTCTATTATTATAAAAGGTGGCTTATATTTCTCTAAAGCTCCAACTACATTTGCGATTCTATCAGCCCCAAGTTGAGCTGGATTGTCATAACCTATAGTAAAGTTTAACCTTGAATTTGAATCAAGTATAAATGCTTCTAATCCAAAGTACTTCTGTACCATGTGAGTAACTGTATACATAGTATTTGGCACTACTGAAGCAATCATTACATGATTTATGTCTTTTTTCTCAATCCCTTCTAATTTAAGCACATTTAGTACAAACACTCCCAGTTCATCAGCGCTGGCTTTATGAGAAGTTTCTCTTCTCCAAAAGTTTACCAATTTGCCATCATTATTAAAAACACCAAAAACTACATTTGTGTTTCCAACATCAATTACAAATACCATTGTATCTCCTTAATTAAAGTACATTTTTATTTGACAATGTAAGTAATTTTGAACATATTTATAAAATTATACATAAATTAAAATAAATCTTCAATAAATTTATAAGTATATCCAAAATAATGGGGTAAAATTTATATGAAATGAAAAAAGTAATTAGTAAAAAACATATAATTTTAAGCTCACTGATAATCTTATCTCTCTGTGTTGGATCGGCATTGATCTATAGCAAAATAAATTTAAGTGAGAAAATTCTAAAATCTAGATTATCAGATAATCTAAAATATGCAGAAATTGATTCGGCAATAAAATTAATAAAAGATGATGAAAATGCAAAAAATCATTTCAGGCTTGCTCTAGATAATTCAAATTATAGAAAAACTCTAATCGAGAGTTTAAATACAGAATTGATTGACCTAGAAATTGTCAGAGATAGATTTCTTCTTTTCATACCTAATTATAAATTTAAGATAAAAAGACTTGAGCTTAGAGAAGATAAAAGTGAATACATAAAGTCTATTTCTATTGATACAAATGAATTTACTGCAGGTCTTCATGACTTTACGATTAATTACAAGGAACATCTAAGTGATGCTAAGACAGAAGTATCAAAGCAGAATTCAATACTTCTATCTGAATCGACACTTAAAGACCTAATATTTAGCAACTTCTTCGAACTTACAAATATAAAGACTAATATAAGAAATGCAACTCTTCACATAGATAATGAAACTAGAGTAATAAATGAAGAAGCTGAACTTTTCCTTCCAAAGACAAGCGAAATATATATTTCTAAAAATTTAAAGGATAAAGAGTATATATCTCAAAAACAGAATGTATCTAATAATAAGACATTGATTTTTAATGACGAAATCTTTGATGTAAGTGGAAAAGACCCAAATTTAAATGTAATAAAGGATTCAAAAATAATAGGTAAGGTAAAGGACTACAATAAATATGATGGCTATGTTGAGCCAATTGAACAACATAATTTTGAAGTAGTTTCTGATGAAGATCTCAAAAAGGAAGAACTTTCTAAAAAATTGAATTCTTCTGATCCAATACTCACTCTAAAAAATGACATTGTAAGTCAGATATATAATATTTTTGATAGGCTGTATAGAGATATTGAAAAAAGAAATGATAATACCTTTAAATATTTAAAAGCAGAAAAAAAATTTATTGAATCAGCCAATAAATTACATTCAAAACATAAATCTGATGAGCTAAGTTACAGAATTCCTGTAAGTCTTAATTACGATTTAGATAAGATTGAAGTTAAGAATGATTCTAACAATTGGTCAATAGTTATTCCTATAACTTATGATACTTATAAGTGGACTAATGATAAAAGGAATCAAGAAAAGCTTAACTTTAGCATAAATGCAAGCTATAATGAAGATAGCAAGATTTGGACTTTTCTAGATATAGAAGAAACTACACAGGAAGTTGATGATAAAAGCATAGATTATTAATACTTGGGCGGGGAAATCTGCCCTTTTAACTTAGGAGATGAATTTGAAGAGCTTTACAATAAAGAATAAAAAGTTAATCCCTTGCTCTGATGGAAATATATCTATAATAACCGAGAAAGAGGCAACAGACTTAGATATAGTCTATGAGCCAAAAATAAAATATTCAAAAGTATCTAATGATTCTATAAATTATTATGGAACAATACTTATACCTTCAAAATCGATAGATAAGTCACATGTATCATTTAGTTTTGCATTAAATAAGGACAAGGTCGTATTTATAGATAATACAACTAAAGTCCAATCAATATTTGATTCAATACCTGATAGCCATATTTTTGAAAACAACAGTAGCGGAAACTTTTTTTCATACTTTCTAAAACATCTTATAAGGGATGATATTTCAAATATAATCCAACTTGAAAGCTCTCTAGAGACTCTAGAAGACATGATTCTAGAAAAGGGATATGAGGGAAATTACAACCATCAGATAAGTAAAATAAGAAGAAAAGTAGTTTTACTTTCTCATTACTATCTTCAAATTATAGAAATATCAAATATATTATCTGAGAATTATCTAAATGTATTTACTGCAGAAGACTTAAATAGGATTTCTTCTGTATCAGATAAAGCTTCTAAACTACACTCTCAAGCGTTAATGCTAAGGGACTACTCAATACAGGTAAGAGAAGTCTATCAATCTGTTGTAAATGAAAGACAAAATGAGATAATGAAAATTCTTACAATTGTAACTACAATTGTCCTTCCACTTTCATTAATTGCAGGTTGGTATGGAATGAATTTTGTCCACATGCCTGAGTTGAGGTGGAGATATGGATATCCTGCTGTTATACTTCTTAGCATTGCAATTGTAGTGGTTGGTATTTATTATTTTAAAAAGAAAAAATTCTGGTAAAAATCAAAAAAGATGCATAAGCATCTTTTTCTTTTTTATCTATAACCTAGTTTTGTTAGTATTTCTTCACAAGCACTTACGTCATTCATCCAAAACTCATCTTTCCCATTTCTTGAAAGGAAATTATCTAGGCCCTTTCCCAGTATTAGAATTAAATCGCCTTCCTTAGAAGTACTAAGTGCATGATATATTGCCTGATATCTATCTATTACAACAGTTGCTTTTTCCTTATTTATTATACCTGATAAGATCTCTCTAGCTATTTTATCTGGATCTTCATCTCTATAGTCCTCTTCACATATAACTATTTTGTCACAATAATCATCGGCTATCTTACCAAGTATTGCTCGTTTTGTAGTATCCCTTTTCCCAGGGCACCCAAATACAACTACAATGTGATTGTCTTTAAATATATTCTTTGCAAATTCAAATATCTTTACAAATCCATCTGGTGTATGTGCAAAGTCAACAATTACCTTGTATCTTGAGTTTTCTACAGCCTGAAATCTTCCCAAGTTATTTTCTAAATTATTTGTATACTTTAGAATTTCTTCTATTTCATATCCCTTTAAACTAAGTGCAATTATTGCAGAAGTCAAATTGTATGTATTTATTTTAGAAACTAGATTAGTTGAAACTCTAAAAGTTTTATCTCTAGTCATTAGATCAAAAGTAGTCCCATCAATTGATTCAATTACATTTGATATTCTAAAATCACATTCTTTAGACTTTCCATATGT
>JAEZUZ010000043.1 GCA_023443345.1 Bacillota bacterium | reverse complement strand
GAAAGTAGGATGGATGAAAAAATTTGACATAATTGTAGTAGGAGCAGGCCATGCAGGTGTTGAGGCTGCTCATGCAGCATCAAAATTAAATAAAAAAGTACTGTTAATGAGTATAAGCCTTGATTCTTTAAGTTTTATGCCATGTAATCCATCTATTGGAGGCACAGGAAAGGGTCACCTTGTAAAAGAAGTGGATGCACTTGGAGGATTGATGGGCATAGTAACTGATGAAGTTACTCTTCAATCAAAGATGTTAAATACATCTAAAGGACCAGCAGTTCATTCTCTTAGAGTACAGACAGATAAAAATAGATATCACATAAATATGAAAAAGAGAATAGAAGATGATAAAAATATCACACTTCTTCAGCAGGAAGTAAATGGCCTTATTTTTGAAGATGAAAAAGTTATAGGAGTATATACAGTAACAGGACACAAAATATATTCAAAAGCTGTAATTTTAGCAACAGGGACATATTTATCTTCTACTATTTTTATAGGAGATGCTCTAATTCAATCAGGTCCCAATGGTATGAAGTCATCCTATGAACTTTCAAAAAGTATTTCAAAATACCACACTCTAAGAAGGTTTAAGACGGGAACACCAGCAAGAATACATTCAGATAGCATCGATTATTCTAAATTAGAAATACAGTGGGGTGATAGACAGGCAGAACCTTTTTCCTTTTTAAATGACAAGATAACATTTAAAGAAATACCGTGTTATTTAGGTTATACAAATGAAAAATCTCACAATGCTGTATTAGATAACTTAGATAAATCAGCCATGTTTAATGGAAATGTTCAGGGAACAGGCCCAAGATATTGTCCAAGCATTGAAGTAAAGCTCACAAGATTTAATGATAAGCCAAGACACCAGTTTTTTGTTGAACCTGAAGGATTGGATACAAAAGAAATGTATATACAGGGGATGAGCAATTGCCTTCCAGAAGATATACAGGAAGAGTTTTACAGAAGCATTGAAGGCCTTGAAAATGCTGTGATTGTAAGACCTGCGTATGCCATAGAATATGATAGTGTTGATCCAACAGAATTATATTTAACTCTTGAATCAAGAAAGTTAGAGAACCTCTATTTTGCAGGACAGATAAACGGAAGTAGCGGATATGAAGAAGCCGCAGCACAGGGAATTATTGCAGGTATAAATGCCTCTTTAAAGATAGATAAAAAAGAAGAATTTATACTTAAAAGGGATGAAGCCTACATAGGTGTTTTAATTGATGACCTTGTTACTAAAGGAACTCAGGAACCCTTTAGAATGATGACCTCAAGGGCTGAATATAGACTGATACTTAGACAGGACAATGCAGATTTAAGACTTACAGAAAAATCATATAAAATTGGACTTGCAAGTGAACAAAGGTATGAAAGAGTTTTAGAAAAAAGACAAAATATTGAAAAATTGATGGAATATGTAAAAAATACTGCAATATCCCATAGGGAAATTTTAGAAATATATAAAAACAAAGATTCTGAACCACCTAAGGAAGGTATGAAATTAATTCAACTTCTTAGAAGAAATGAAATCGAAATTCAAGACTTAAATATAGAAGGTTTTGATGATAGAACAAAAAAATTTGTAGAGATAGAAATAAAATATGAAGGTTATATAAAAAAGCAACTTTCACAAGTTGAAAAATTTCAATCGTTAGAATCAAAGAGATTACATCAGGATATAGATTACTCAACTATCAAGGGGTTAAGACTAGAAGCACAGGAAAAACTAAATAAAATAAAACCACAGAATTTAGGACAGGCATCTAGAATATCTGGAGTAAATCCAGCTGATATATCAGTTCTTCTGATATATCTAGAATCAGGAAGAAGAAGTGCACAAAATAGAGAGTCTAATTAATGAAAATATAGATAAATTCAACACTTACATGCGTTTTCTACAGGAAAAGAATAAAGTAATGAACTTGACAAATATTGTAGAAGATAGGGAGATATTTGAAAAGCATTTTTTCGATAGTCTATATCTCTTAGAAGTAGAAGAAATTAAATCTAATACAAAGCTAATAGATATAGGAACTGGTGCTGGATTTCCTGGTGTTCCACTTGCAATAGTTAGAGAAGATCTAGAGTTTACACTAATAGATGCAAGAAATAAGAGAGTTGAATTTTTAAAAGAACTCATCAATCTATTAGGTTTAAAAAATGTAGAAGTCTTTCATGTGCGAAGTGAAGAGTTAGCTCACAATAGAAATTTTAGAGAAAAGTATGACTATGCTCTATCAAGAGCTGTAACTAATTTAAGGGACTTGATGGAATATAGTGCACCTTTTTTAAAAATAGGTGGTAAAGTAATTTCATACAAATCTATAAAGTCTTCACAGGAGCTTGAGGAATCTAAAAGTGCAATAAAAACTCTAAATTTAGAACTTGAGAAATTAATAAATTATAAATTGTTCGATTATGACAGATCACTAGTTATAATTAAGAAGAATAAAAAAACTGATAGTATATATCCAAGAAGTAATGCACAGATGAAAAAGAAGCCACTATAGCTTAAAAAAGAAATGTAAAACGATTATAATACCTTTAGAGTACACGCTAAATAAAAAGTATACTATACTTAATTTAGCAAACTCTGGAGGTATTATTTTATGGGAAAACACACTAAAAGAACATTAGA
>JAEZUZ010000008.1 GCA_023443345.1 Bacillota bacterium | reverse complement strand
CCCTAGCTTCTTCAACTCTTGTATACTGATCAGATATCCATCCATAGTCTGTAACTAACCAGCCACCTACCCTAGTTCTTATATATAGATGTTCTCCTATTGGAACTACTCTTACTATTCTTGCATCTGGTCCAACTCTTAGATTGGCACCATTTTTTACTATAACTGCTCTTTCTAATTTATTTTTTTCAACTACGGGTTCTTCTTTCTTCTCTTCTTCTTTTTGTGAAGGTATTTCCTTTAGATAGAGGCTGTGAACCCATCCCTTATCAACTCTTACCCAGTCTCCAGATTTTGCATATCCATTTAGGATTTCACCCTTTTGTAAAATTCCTTCAAGTGTTCCATCTGGAGTTCTTCTAAAATTTAATACAGGAGTATTGATAATTTCGTACCTAGCTATTACTTCTGCCTTTTCATTCTTTATAAAATTTGATGAAACCCAGCCATAGTCTGTTACAACCCAACCGTTTACTCTGGTTCTTACAAATAGCTCCTCTCCACTTTGAAGAACTTTTACAACCCTAGCATCTGGTCCTGTCCTTAAGTTAACTCCATCTGTTGTAACTGTTATCTTATCAAGTGCGTGTGAGTAATTTATTGAAAAGAATATTACAATTAGAAAAAATACTATATTTAATACTTTTTTCATTTATTATTCTCCTTATAAATCTGTGCCTTTTGGTAATACTTGATAAGTTCATTAGTCAGATGTTGCCATGTCTTATCTTTTGTAAATTCAACTGCCTGTTCTCTAAGCTGATAATATCTATTCTCATCTCTAAAAATTTCTTCTACAGCATTGGCAAATAATTTAGGATCACTTTTACTTAGGGCTATCGAATTATATCCGTCTCTTAGATTTTCTTTTACTCCTGCTTTATTTGTTGCAATAACAGGTAGTCCTGAAGCCATGGCTTCAAGAATTACATTTCCAAAAGTTTCATGTTCTGAAGCAAATACAAATACATCTGCCTCTCTATAAGCTCTATATAGATCTTCTCCTATTAATGCACCTCTATAAGTTACATTTTCGATGTTTTTCTGCTTTAATTCTTCAAGTATTGGGCCAAGTCCTACAATAATTAATTCATAGTCAAAGTTTCTATCATTTAGAATCTTTGCCATATCTAGTAGAACTTCGATATTCTTTTCCTTTGCTATCCTTCCAACATACAGAAGTTTTTTTCTTGAAGATAGCTTGTGATTTTCTTCTGGATGGAAATTGCTGTGATCAATTCCCCTTTTCCATATTACATTGTTAAATATATTCATATCTACAAGTTGAGAATATGAGAACTCACTAGGAACAAGATTTAAATATGCATCATTATGAACATATTTAAGATACATCTTTAGACCGTGCTTGAGTATGTCAAAACCATAGTGTTTAAAGTAATTAGGAAGATCTGTTGTATAGCTAGCAATATATGGAATTGATTCCTTTTTTGCATATCTTGTCGCATGAATCCCAAGTGGCCCCTCAGTCACTATATGTAATACATCGGCATTAAATGCATTTAATGCTGTTTCAAGTGTTGAATATAGCACAAATGAAAAATGCAGTTTATTATAAAATATAAACTGCCTTGCTTTAAAATGATAGTGTTTTTCGTCAGAATTAAGAAGGTCCCCAGGTGAAAATATTTTGTATTGCAATCCCAGTTTATCAAATTCCTTTTCTAAATATGAAATTGTATTTACAACACCATTTACATCTGGATGATATGTATCTGTTACAATTGCAACTCTCATTATTCCTCTTGTTCTACTTCCTCATCGTATTCTTGATAATCTGTATAATCTGTATCATCTACATCATCTGTTTCTGGAGTTTCTTGGTTATTTTCCAGATTATTATCTATACTATTATTATTATTATTAATTGGTTCTTTTGGCCTTTCATCTTCAGGGATTTCTTCAACTACTCCTGTTAAATCTACTATGTAGTTGTTAATCTCCATAGCTCTAGAACTCATCTTATAGTTATTATCTCCAAATAGATACTTGTGAAGTCTTATACCATTACTCTCTGGAGTTGTAGGAACTGAGTGATATAATTCATTGACAGTAGCTCCTTCAAATGTGAAAGGGAATTCCTTTCCTTCAAGAGAAACATTTCTAATTAGATCAAAATATTCTATTAATTCACTCAATTCAGCTATATCATATGAGGTCTGAACATGTGGAAGAATATCATTAGCCAATCTTATTAAATTTTTAATACTTTGAGTTTTAGCATAGTTAAAAATTTTATATATAACTTCTCTTTGTCTTTCATCCCTACCTAAAACTCCACCAGCCATGCCCATTCTAGCTCTTACATATCCGAGTGCTTGATTTCCATTAATAATCTGTTTGCCTGCACTTGGAATTACATCGTGATTATAGACATGTCTATTTACTTCAGAAAGTATATCCTGAGGTACATCTACTTCAACACCACCTACAGCGTCTACCATATATCTAAGTGCATTGTAATCAAAAACAATTACATCTTTTATATTTAAGTCGTAATTTGTATTTAGAACTTTTACAACTTCCCTAGCTCCACCATAAGCATAACTATGATTTATCTTTTCATATGTCTCTGTTATAGGTATATAAACTAATGTATCTCTTTGCACACTTAAAAGTTTGATTTTATCTGAATTTTTACTAATAGAAGCAATTATAATAACATCACTTCTTGTATCATCAAACCCTTCTCCATCTAGACCAAGCAATAGGACATTTAAGGTATCATCATTGTCAAAAAAAGATGGGCCTTTTTTTGAATCATCTTCGTTTTTTTTCTGAATTATACCTAAATCTGCTTTAGTATCTCCAATATCTATAGTATTTATTTTTGGCTGAAAAATATGAGCAAGAGCAACAAGACTCCAACATCCTATTATAAATACTAAAAGTAGAGCTACTGAAAGCTTCCACAAAGTGGACTTGCCCTGAGTATCCTTACTTTCTTTTGGTTCTTCTATTTCATCTAATTCTTGTTCATCTACAACTTTTATTGGTTTTCTCTTTTTTATATTTTTATCTACTTCTTTTTTCTTAGGTGTCAACTTATGTTCTTCATTTTCAATAGAATACTTCATTATAACCTCTTTTTTCTTTCCAATTAAATAATTATACCAAAAAAACCATTAAAAATGAACTTATTAATCTAAATGCCCCATTTCTTTAAGTATATCTCTTAAGTGTAACGCTACATATTTTGCATCATCAACATCCATAATATTATTTAAAGGAAGGGTAATCTCATTTCTATAATAATCGTAGGAATTAGGGTAATCTTTTATATCAAAGCCTAAGTTCTTGTATGCGCTGAGCATTGGAAGAGGTTGATAGTGAACATTTGCAGAAATATCTCTCTGAGCCAATCTCTCAATAACTTCATTTCGCATCTCTTCGCTAAATCCTTTTAATCTCAATAAATATAGGTGATAAGATGTCTCAGTAATATCTGGCTTTATAAATAGATCTTCCTTTAGAATATCACTATATGTATGACATATGTCTCTTCTATTTTTAAGTATTTCTGAATATCTATTTAACTGACTCAATCCAAGTGCTGAATTTATATCTGTCATGTTGCACTTATAGTATGGTGCAACTATGTCATACTTCCAAGCACCTGCTTTAAGCTTAGATAGAGCATCCTTTGTCTGGCCGTGAAGACTTAGATGCATGAATTGATTATAATATTCGTCTGATTCATCAAAATCAAATGTCAATGCTCCGCCTTCAGCAGTAGTTAGATTTTTAACTGCATGAAAACTAAATGCAGTCATATCTGCAATGCTTCCTGCTTTCTTACCATCGCTCCTAACTGCACCAAATGAATGAGCACCATCAGCTAAAATTGCTATTCTTCCCATTTTTTTCTGAATATCTGATTCTGGTTTAAAAATATTTCTTTTTCTTTCTACTATTTCGAATAGTTTGTCATAGTATGGAACAATCTTTCCAGCTATATCTACTGGTATAATTGCCTTTGTTCTGCTTGTTATTTTAGATTCTAATTCTTCTAGGTTCATGTCTGTAGTATCTTTATATACATCTACAAGCACAGGAGTAGCACCAACATGGCATATTACACTTGCACTAGCTGTGTATGTATAGGCTGATGTTATTACTTCATCCCCCTCTTTAACTCCTAAAAATCTAAGTGCCAACTCCATAGCAGCTGTTGCTGAGTTAAATGTAACTGCCTTTTTAACAGAACAGTATTTTGCTATTTCTTCTTCAAATTGTTTTGTCTTTGGCCCTGTTGTAATCCAACCACTTTTTAACACCTCAACAACTGCATCTATATCTTCTTGAAGTACTTGTGGAGGAGAAAATGTTATTTTTCTATTTATTTCCATCTGTGTAATACCTCTTTTAATAATTCATAATTTCTTTCAAACGATTCTAAATTTAATCTCTCTTTAGGAGAGTGGACATGTTCCATCTCTGGGCCAAAAGATATCATATCTATATCTCCTAGCTTTTCTCTAAATACTCCACACTCAAGACCAGCATGAATGCTCATAGTCTTTGGTTCAACATTAAATAGATCTCTATATGCACTTATAAAGATATCTCTAATTTCTGATTCTTCCTTATAAGGCCATGATGGATATCCACCACTATTGCTCTCACTAAGTCCATAAACTCTTGCAATCTCTTTAAATCTATCAGTTGAATAGAATTTTTGACTTTCCACACTTGATCTATGAGAACATGTTAGTTTTAGAGAGTCATCTGTAGTATCAATCTGACCCATATTTACTGAAGTTTCAACTAAGTCTTCCATAAAATCACTGTACCTCAACACCCCACAAGGCAGCACAAATATAGCTCTTACAAAATCTTGAGAAGTTTTTAAGTCAAAGACACTCTCAATTTCAACTCCGGTTAATTCTATTTCCATAAATTTATCAGTTGCAACATGTTCTTTTTTAATTCTCTCAAATCTCGATTTAATTTCATTTTCAGAAAGTGATGTCAAAATAGTAGCTTTTAAATATTCACATATTGCATTATCTGCACTTCCTGCTTTGATGTAATCAATTCTTAAGCTATCATCATCATTAAAAAGTCTTGAAAAAATCTTTATTGCATTAGCTCTTTGTAGGTGGATTAACATTCCTGAATGCCCACCTTCTAGTCCTCTGATTATTACTTCTATGCCCTTTTGAGATACTTTCTCTCTTTTTCCGGATTTAGTAAGTTGCTGTGTAAGTCCCCCAGCACAGGCAAGTGTAAATATCCCTTCTTCTTCAGAATCTATATTTATAAGTGTCTTTCCCTTTAAAAGTTCTTTTTCAACACCCTTTGCCCCTGTAAGACCCACTTCTTCTTCAACTGTAAATAGTGCTTCTATTGAAGGTAAGTTGTCATCATCACTTGCAAGTATTGCCTGAATCATAGCAACAGCAGCACCGTTATCTGCTCCAAGAGTAGTACCCTTGGCATACATCCATCCATCTTTTACATATGTCTGAATTGGATCTTTAAAAAAGTCGTGTTCAACACCTTCTTCTTTTACACATACCATGTCGACATGTCCCTGTAAAATTATTGGTTCTTCTGTCCTTCCAGGCTTATATATAACTATATTTCCTTTTTTATCTTTTGCATAATCTAAATTCAATTCCTTTGCGAAATTCTCAAGATATTCTATAGCCTTTTCTTCATGAAATGATGGCCTTGGAACTTCATTTAACTTTTTAAAGTAATCTAATGGTTTCAAATCAATCTCCTATATAAAAATCTCTATACCACTTTGCAAATTTTCTAAGTCCTTCTCTTAGAGGAGTACTCGGCTTAAAGTTGAAATCTCTTTCAAGTTCTGTAGTATCTGCATAAGTAATTGGAACATCGCCCCTTTGCATCGGCACCAACTTCTGGTGAGCTTTAAAATCGAAGTCCTTATCTAAAACTCCCTGATTTACCAGCTCTTCACTTAATATACTTACAAAGTCTGTCAAATTTTCTGGATTGTTATTTCCTATGTTATACACCTTGTAAGGTGGAATTGGAAGCCCATCTTCTCCATCTTTTCTAGCTGGAGGAGATTGCATAACCCTCTTTACACCTTCAACGATGTCATCAATATATGTGAAGTCTCGCTTGCAATTTCCAAAGTTAAATATTTCTACAGTCTCTCCCCTTACAAATTTATTTGTAAAACCAAAATATGCCATATCTGGTCTACCTGCTGGACCATAAACAGTAAAAAATCTAAGTCCTGTTGAAGGTATGTTATATAACTTACTATATGCATGAGCCATAAGTTCATTTGACTTCTTAGTTGCAGCATATAGACTTACAGGATTGTCAACTCTGTCTTCTGTGCTATATGGAATCTTTTTATTACTTCCATAAACTGATGAACTAGATGCATAAACTAGGTGATCTAGAGTACCAACATTATTCCTACAAGCTTCAAGTATGTTATAAAATCCTATCATATTTGAGCGTATATATGAATCTGGGTTTTCTATACTATATCTGACGCCAGCCTGAGCCGCTAAATTTACAACTATATTTGGAGAATATTTAGCAAATATTTTATCAATTAAATCTCTATCTGAAATATCGCCCCTAATAAAAGTGTATTTTACGTCTTCTCTTGCCTCTAAATTCTTCTCTATTTCCTTTAATCTCCACTCTTTAATACTCACATCGTAGTAATCGTTTAGATTATCAATTCCAACGATATTTATCGCGATATTTTCCCTCAATAAATCGAGAATGAGGTTGCTCCCGATAAACCCAGCTGAACCAGTTACAAATATCGTCTTTGATTCAAGGGAAATTTTATTCATAGTTTAGTCCCTTCTAAATAAATCTCTAGTATAAACCTTCTCTTTTACATCATCAAGACAAGCGTCATATCTATTTGCAAGTATGCACTTAGATATTTCTTTAAATTTATCTAAATCATTTACAATCTTTGATCCAAAGAAGGTATCCCCATCTTTTAGAGATGGCTCATATATTACTATTGTAGCACCTTTGGCCTTAATTCTCTTCATTACTCCCTGAATAGATGACTGCCTAAAGTTATCCGAATTTGCTTTCATAGTAAGTCTATATACACCTATTATAACCTCTTTTTCTTTTGCTGTATCCCAGAAATCATTAGCACTATATGTATCTGCAATCTCTAGTGTCTTTTCTGCAATATAGTCCTTTCTCGTGCTATTGGACTCAACTATTGCAGAAATCATATTCTGTGGAACATTGTCAAAGTTTGCAAGCAATTGTTTTGTATCCTTTGGAAGACAGTATCCACCATAGCCAAATGAAGGATTGTTATAGTGTGTGCCTATTCTAGGATCTAAACACACTCCTTCAATAATCTGCTGTGTATTTAGATTCTTAGATTCAGCATATGTGTCTAATTCATTAAAATAGGAAACTCTCAGGGCAAGATATGTGTTTGCAAATAACTTAACTGCTTCTGCCTCAGTAAATCCCATAAATAATGTATCGATATCTTTCTTAATTGCACCCTGCTTAAGTA
>JAEZUZ010000006.1 GCA_023443345.1 Bacillota bacterium | reverse complement strand
ACTCATGAGCTTCTTCAATTTGCCTGAGCAGTTCATCTTCTATGTCCTTTGAAAGAGTTATTTCAAGACTTTTTTCTATAGACTTAGTCTTAAGTGCTTTCTCTAGACAGTCTCTACTTTTGCATATATATGCTCCTCTTCCATTCATCCTACCAGTTAAATCTACACTTACATTTTCAAATTTATCTCTAACAACTCTTACTAAAATCCTCTTATCAAACTGTTGCTGGCATCCAAGACACTTACGCATCGCCATCTTGCGCTTCTTCATCTTCTGGCTCCTGATAATTATCTACTTGACTCTGACTTTTAATATCTATCTTCCAGCCTGTAAGTTTTGCAGCTAACCTTGCATTTTGTCCATCTTTACCAATTGCTAATGATAGTTGAAAATCTGGAACAATTGCCATAGCACTGTTGTCTTCTATAATAGCAACTTCATTAACTTTTGCTGGCTTAAGAGCGTTAGATATATAAATTTCAGGATCTTTATCATATTCAATAATATCTATTTTTTCACCTGAAATTTCATCTACAATTGCTTTAACTCTCGTTCCAGAAGGTCCAACACAAGCCCCTAAAGTATCTATCAATTCATTCTTATTCTCTATAGCTATTTTAGTTCTATGTCCTGGTTCTCTTGCAATTGATTTAATAATTATATCTCCTTCATAAATTTCAGGAACTTCTAGTTCAAAAAGTCTCTTTATTAAATCTGGGTGTGTTCTTGATAAATGTACAATTGGATCTTTATTAGTTTTAGTTACATCTGTAATTAATACTTTAATTCTCTGTCCAACTTCGTATTGCTCACCTGGAATTTGTTCTTTAATTGGTAAAATTCCATCGATTTTTCCTAGATTGACATATACGTTTTTATTATATGTTCTTTGAACGACTCCGTTAACTAACTCTCTTTGTTTTTCTTTGTAGAAATTGTATAGTATTTCTCTTTCTGCAATGAGAATATTTTGATACAATGACTGTGCTGCTGCCCTTGCAGAATTTCTACCAAACTCCATTGGATCAACTTCAATTAAAAATTGATCTCCCTCTTGATAACCTGGAAATGTCTTTCTTGCTTCTGATAAAGATATTTCTCTATTTTCATCTTCTACTTTTTTTACTACAGTCTTAACTATTGATAAATTTATTTTTCCTGTATTTCTATCAATATTTAAATTACATTCCTTGTTTTCACCAAATTGCTTTTTAAAAGATGCCTTTAAACCCATCTCTACATATTCAAAGATTTTTTCTTTTTCTATTCCTTTTTCCTTTGAAATCACTTCAATTAATTCAAGTATATTTTCCATCTCTAAAACTCCAAAATATTTCTAATACTTTTAATATTTGTCCTATCTATTTCTAACCTACTTTTTTTCTTGTCCTTTAATCTTAACTCTATCTTACTTTCAGAATTAGATATTAAATATCCTAATATCTTAGATTGCCCTTCTTGAAGTCTATTCAATTTAACTTCAACAAGTGAACCTTGAAATTTATCGTAATCACTTTGAGATTTAAAGAATCTCTCGGCTCCTGGTGAACTTACTTCAAGATAATAATTTTCCTTAATAGGATCTTTTTTATCAAGTTGTTCACTTAAAAAATTACTTACAAGCTCACAGTCTTTAATGTCTATGTTCCTATCAGAATCTATAAATACCCTCAAGTATCTATCTGGTCCTTCTTTTACAAATTCCACATCATATAGACGAAGACTGTTTTTTTCTAAAAAAGGATTTAAAATTTCCTCTACAATTTTACTTACCATGACACACCTTTCACATTTATTATAAAAATCAAAGAGTGGGAAACCCACTCTTTCTCTCAAGATATAGATATTATAACATAAATATCTTATTAAAACAAATCGAAAATACTCAATTGATCGCTTTGAGGTAAATTCTCTAAACAACCCATTTCGGTTAACGAATCAATAACTTTTTGAGATATTTTTGTTCTCTGTTTTAAATCTTCAACTGATAAAAATTTATCCTTATCTCTTTCGCTTTCAATTAAAAGCGCAACCTTTTCACCAAGTGATTCTACACACTGGAACGGAATTCTAACCCCATCTTCCTCAACAGTAAATTCACTTGCCTTAGATTTATATAGATCAACTGGTAGAAACTTTATTCCCCTATAGTACATCTCTCTAATTAATTCCAGACAGTTTATTTCACTCTGATGTTTCTTATCACCACTATTTTTAAGTAGCTCTATTGAACTTTCAACTTGAGATTCACTTAGTACCTTGTAGGCATTTATTTCTTTTATCTTAGTTGAAAAATGTGCTGCATAGAATGCCTTAGGCTCATATACCTTGTACCAGCCAATTCTTAAAGCCATCATCACATAAGCCACAGCGTGAGCTTTAGGGAACATGTAACTTATTTTGTCACAGGCTTCAATAAACCAATCTTCAACTCCTGATTTAGACATAAGTTCCTTTTGTTCATCCTTCAAACCCTTGCCCTTTCTAACATCTTCCATTATTTTAAAGGCAATATTTCTCTGCATTCCTCTATCTATACAGTGAAGCATTATCTGCTCTCTGGTTGAAGTGACATCTTTAAAGTCAATGATTTTGGAATTTATGATTTCCTGCATATTTCCGACCCAGACATTTTTTCCATGACTAAGTCCAGAAACTCTTATTATATCGGAAACACTCTTAGGCCTAATTTCCTGCAACATTTTTCTAACAAAGCCTGTACCAAACTCTGGCAATCCTAGGGAAGCTACTTCCTCACTATAGTCTTCTCTGTCTATACCTATAGAAGTAGTTTCATAGAATAGTGAAAGAACTTTTGGGTCATCTAAAGGAAGCGATCTTGGATCTATTCCTGTAATATCCTGTAAATATCTAATAATTGATGGATCATCGTGTCCAAGTATGTCCAACTTTAGAAGCTTTCCCTTCATAGCATCATAATCAAAGTGAGTTGTAATTACTCCCTTGCTTTTATTATTAGCTGGATACTGAACAGGAGTAAAGTCATATATTTCCATGTCACTTGGCACAACTATGATGCCGCCTGGGTGCTGTCCAGTCGATTTAGCAACACCAATTAAAGGCCTTGTATGCCTTGAAATATCACTATTTGAAAGTTGCATATTGTTTTTTTCATAGTAATTGATTATATATCCTTTAGCTATGTTTTCCTGAATAGCACCAATAGTACCTGCTTTAAAGACATAATCATGGCCAAATAAATCACCAGTATATCTATGAATATATGACTGTATTTTAGGTGAGAAATTTAAGTCAATATCTGGTTCTTTATCACCTTCAAATCCCATAAATGATTCAAAAGGAATATTAAATCCTTCTTTTTTTAGCTCTTTGCCACAACATGGACATTTTTTATCTGGCAAATCGTAACAAGAATCTACTTCTGTCCCAAAAAATTCAGTATATTTACAATCTGGACATAAATAATGAGCCTGAAGTGGATTAACTTCAGTTATACCACTCATAGTGGCTGCTAAAGAGCTTCCAACAGAACCTCTTGATCCTACTAAAAATCCCTTTGACATACTCTCAGCTACTAATTTATGAGCAGCAATATATAAAACAGCATATCCATTATCTATTATCTTTGAAAGTTCATAATCAAGCCTTGTCTTTACGATTTCAGGAAGAGGATTCCCATATTTTTTATAAGCGGTCTCCTGACATAATTCCTTCAATATTTCGGCTGAATTTTCAAGTTTTGGAGGGAATTTTTCATTAGGAAAAGGGATTACATCTTTAAAATCCTTGATTAGCTCTCTTGGATTATCAATTATTATCTCTCTTTTAGTATTTTCACTTAAGAATGAAAACTCTTCCATCAATTCTTCAGTTGTAAGCCAATTAAATCCAGCTTCTTTTTCAACTAATCCCCTGACTGGTTGAGCAAATTGAATTATATTTCTATATATATAGTCGTTCTTATCAAAATACATAGGATAAGAGCTTACTACAACCTTAATAGGTGACTCTTCAATAATTTTCTTTACTATATTTTCATAATTTTTTTTGCTAATGAGTTCTCCCTTTTGGTAATAACTCATGTATGCATTATATGGAAGTATCTCTATAAAATCATAGAAATTATAGAGTTTCTGCGGATCTTTCCCATTTAAATATGCATCAAAAATTTCATTATAAAGACCAGCAGCACCTACTAAAACCCCTTCTCTATTTTGTTCAATTAAATCGTAGGAAAAACCAGGTTTGTTATTTTGCAAATAGTGAAGATTTGCATGAGAAAACATTCTATATAGATTTTTTAATCCACCTTGATTTTTGACTAAAAATAAGACATTTTTCATTCTATCGAAATTTAGGTGGTACTCTTTAGAATCTACCTCTTTTTCTATATCTACAATTCTCTTAATAGATTTTTGTTTCATCAATTGCAAAAAGTGTAAAAAAATCTTACCACAGCATAAAGCATCATCATATGCCCTGTGATGTGAATCTAGAGGAATTTTTAAGTGAGAAGCTACTCTTTTTAATCCAAATTTATGTATTTTATTTAGAAATATTCTACTTAGAAGTAAAGTATCAATAGGTATTGGATCAATATCTACATCTAGAATTCTCTTAAAGCTAAATTTAATCGTAGGTATGTCAAAAGGGGCATTATGTGCAACAAGCGGTGCATCTCCAATGAATTTTAGAAATTTTTGCATTACAACTTCAGGCTTTTCTGCCCCTAATAAATCTTCGCTCTTTATCCCTGTTAACTCTGTTGTAAATACATCTAATTCCTCATCAAGATATAGTAAAGAATTGAAGCTATCCACAATTTTTCCTTTACTTATCTTTACTGCTCCTATCTCGATAATTTTATCTTCTTTTACATTTAGACCGGTAGTTTCAATATCAACTGCTACATATGTATCATCAATGCCCATAGTTGCTCTTGAATCAATTAATGGCAAACTATCATTAAATATGTTAGATCCTAGTCCATAGATAACTTTTATATCGTGTTTTATTCCTAAATCGTGAGCCTCTATAAAACTGTGAAGTGAGTTTTCATCACAAATACTTACTGTATCTAACCCCCACTCCTTAGCTGTATTAAATATTTCTGAGACTTCCATTAATCCTTCAAGTGCGGTTTTTTTTGAATGAATATGTAAATCTATATGTTTATCAGTAGAGTTATCCCTTCTCCTTGCTTTCTCTCCTATAAATTCAATTGCATTTAGTAAAAATTCATGCTCTTTTACATAGTAATTTTTCTGAACTTTTCCTTTTAACTTATATGTGCAATTTGACTTAAGTGCTTTTTCAAAATTTTCAACTTCATTTTTATTACAAAAATATTTTACTGTAATTGAGCTTTTTTCATCATAGAAATATAGTTTATATTCAATATTTTCTATTTTAGTAACTCTTGTATCAAAGTGGCTTAAAGTACCTTTAATGCATACATCACGTCCACTATCTGTATACTCATATATTTCATTTATATTTAAAATTGGACCTGAAACTTTTTTGAAAACATTTCTAGATTTCTTTTTAAATATAGGATAATTTCCATTGCCTTGTTCACTTGGAATGCTTCTATCAACATTTGGTACCTGCTCAAAAACAGGACAACTCTTGTGTATAGTTTCTAGCATTTCTTTTTCTTTTTTAGATCTTTCTTCTATGAGTTCATCATCACTTTTAACTTCAAAATTTACCACTCTAATAAAAGGAAGAGCTTCAAAAATCCCTTCCTCTAATTCTTTTAAATTATCAAGGCTAACTTTTGTACAAATTGTAAGTACCTTAGTATCCTTATTATATGAAATTAAATGCAATATTTCCTTAGGTATTAAATCTAAAATAGTAATCATTTCGCATTCTTTCTTACATTCTCAACAATAAAATTTAAAGCAGTTTCTCTATCTGCTGTCATTATTACTTGACCTTTTTTAAATAAAGCAAATTTATCTCCAACACCTGCTATGCCAATATCAGCATGCTTAGCTTCCCCTGGGCCATTAACAGCACAGCCCATTATTGCAACATTCATTGGAACATCATATGGTTTTAATAGCTCTTCTGCCTGCTTTACTATCTCTATTAAATTGGATTCTGTTCTAGCACATGTTGGACAGCTGATTATATTTAGTCCCTTCCTATGACCTGTTGCTTTTAATATATCTATGGCCACAGGTACTTCTTTTACTGGGTCTTCAGTAAGTGAAACTCTAATTGTAGAACCTATGTCATCGCATAAAAGAGAACCTATACCAATTGAAGATTTTATACTTCCCCTCATATATGAGCCTGATTCAGTAACACCAAGATGAAGAGGATAGTCAAATTTTTCATTCAATATCCTATTTATCTTTATATTGTCTCTTACATCACTCACTTTTGCAGATAGCACTAAATTTCTAAAATCATGCTCTTGAAAAAAGCTGACCATCTCTTTTATAGATAAGTACATAGCTTGAATTCTATCAATATCTTCTCTTAGATACTTCTTATCAATGCTTCCACTATTTACACCTATTCTAATAGATACGTCTTTTTCTTTAGCTTTTTCAATTATTTTAACTAATTTTTCTTTTTTAATATTGCCAGGATTAATTCTTATCTTATCGATTCCATTGTCCATAGCAACAATGGCTAGATTTGGATCAAAATGTATATCTCCAATTAGATTTACATCTATCCTACTTTTAATCTCTCTTATGCTTTGAGCAGCAGCAAGAGTATTGACAGAGACTCTTACAGCTTGACATCCCGCAATTATTAACTCTTTTATTTGTTCAACTGTAGAATCTACATCTTCAGTTTTAGTATTTGTCATAGATTGTATAAGAACTGGGTTGTTTCCGCCTATAAAACACTTTCCAATTCTAACTACTCTCTTCTTATTTTCCATATATCAACCTTAAGATATCGTTATAACTTACATAAACTAAAAGTAAAAGTAAAAGAACAATACCAATAGTATGAACTAATGCTTCCTTATTTTCAGGGACTTTCTTTCCTGTTATCATTTCGATAAATATAAATACTAGTCTTCCACCATCAAGTGCAGGAAATGGCAATAAATTCATTACACCTAAGTTGAGCGATATTATAGCTGTAAATAACAATAGACTTGTAAAACCAATTGATGCAACTTCACCTATTGCTCCTGCTATACCTATTGGCCCTGAAAGTGAGTTTGTCTCTAACTTACCAGTAATAAGTTGAAGTATTGTCTTATACATCATCACCATAAATGTCTTTGTCTTACTAAATCCTTCTCTAATAGAAAATAGAAGGTCCCTTCTATACTTAGGAACAAATCCTATAATTCTGTTGTTCTTAACTCTATCAGGTGTGATTTTATATTCAGTTACTTTATCATCTCTTTCAATCCCTACAGTAACATCGCCTTGAGTTTCCTGTAGACTTATAAAGAAATGCTCAAAATTATCAATTTTTGTGCCATTTAGTGAGACAATTCTATCTCCTTCTTGTACATCTAAAATTGAAAGAGGCGAGCCCTCAACTATGCTAGCAACTGTAGTTGTAGGAGATCCATTGTAAAGTGATAATCCTATCAAAATTATGATACATACTAGAATATTTACAATAGCTCCAGCTGAAATTATTATAAATTTTTGCCAAGGCTTCTTAGTTGAAAAACTACCCTCTTGGTCATTCTGTTCATCTTCTCCAAGCATTTGGACAAATCCACCAATAGGAAAAGATCTTAGACAATATTGAGTTCCACTCTTTTTAGAAACTCTCTTATATATTACAGGTCCCATGCCAAGAGAAAAGTCCTTGACTGTAACCCCAAACATCCTAGCTGTAAAAAAATGTCCAAATTCATGGACAAATACCAATATATTTATAACTACTATAAAAGCAAATATTGTCTTAATTAAATACATAATTCCTCTTATTTTTACAATATGTTTAAAACGTAAACTATATATATAAATACAGATACTACAAAAATCGAATCAAATCTATCCATTATTCCACCATGTCCAGGAATAATATTAGAAAAATCCTTTATACCTGCCTGTCTTTTGATATAGCTACCTGCTAAATCTCCTATTTGTGCAAAAATAGAAGCAAATAGTGATGCTACTATGACATTTATTAGTGTCACACTCTTTATAAAGAATATTCTATATATACAGCATACTAGAACTGTAACTATTACAGCTCCAATTGCACCTTCAACTGTCTTTTTAGGAGAAATACTTTCTATAAGTTTCTTTTTTCCAAATAAAGTACCAATTATAAATGCAAAAACATCTGTTGAGATACTAATTAAAAATATCCACAGTATAAATTCCATGTTTTTTGTATAAGGATATAACTTGACTTCAGATCCTTTTAAAAGTGCATTAAAAATAAATATTGGAACTGAAACGTAGAAATAAGAAAATAAATTCAATCCTACATAAGGTATTCCTTCTTTTACAACAAACATATCATAGACTAAAAGTATAAATACATATGCAAATATGCTTGCCTGATATACTGGACTAAACATGGAAAAATCAAAAACAAATGTTGTAAATATAAATAAAATAGAAGATAAAACATAAGTTTCTATTCTATATAAACCTATTGCTACTCTCAACTCATAAAGAGCTATAAAAAAACAGAATAAAAATATTATATTGCTTATCCATCCTCTTTCAAATAGCACAAAAGCACAAAGTACTACAAGTACCAAAGAAGAAATTATTCTACTTTTCAAAAACTTGTCCATATCTTCTCTCCCTCAGCTCAAAATTTCTTATAGCTTCCTCTAAATCTTGCCTATTGAAATCTGGCCAAAGTTTATCAGAAAAATATAATTCAGAATATGACAATTGATACAACATAAAGTTGCTTAATCTCTTCTCTGCTCCTGTTCTAATCATCGAATCAGGATCGCATATTCCTGATGTGTCTAAGTTATTTGAGATATTTTCTTCTGTAATATCTAAATTCTTCTCTACACATCTTCTACAAGCTCTTACAATTTCATCTCTAGATCCATATCCAAGCATGATTTGTAAGCATATCTTATCATTATCTTTTGTCATCTCTTCGGCTTTATCGAGTGCCATCCTCACTGGCTTTGAAAATAATTCACGATTGCCGATAAATTTAAGTTTAGCACCATTTTGAAAAAGTTCATTTAATTCAGAATCTAAAAATTCTCTGAGTAAACCTATTAATAAACGAACCTCTTCAGTTGGCCTTTTAAAATTTTCAGTGGAAAGGGCATAAAAAGACATATATTTAATATTGAAATCTATGCCAGCTTTTATTATTTCTTTGACAGTTTTAACTCCAGCTCTATGTCCCTCTGATCTACTAAGATTTCTACTAGTAGCCCATCTGCCATTTCCATCCATAATAAAAGCAATATGTCTTAATTTATCCATCTATACTTCCATTACTTCCTTAATTTTAACTTCAATAATTTTGTCAATTTCTTTTATAAAATTATCTGTATGCTCTTGCACTTTATCGATGGCATTGTGAAGATCGTCTTCTGTAATTTCTTTATTTTTTTCCATCTTCTTTAGCTTATCATTGCTATCGCGTCTGATATTTCTAATAGAAACTTTAGCATCTTCGCCCATCTTCTTAACATCTTTAGAGATTTGTTTACGACTATCTTCTGTAAGCATAGGAATAACTATTCTTACAATTTTTCCATCATTACTTGGATTAAATCCTAAATCACTTGCAATAATAGCTTTTTCAATATTTCCAATTGTTGTCTTATCATATGGTGAAATTGTAATCATCCTTGGCTCTGGAGCTGTAATTGTAGCCATCTGATTTAAAGGAGTTGGTGTTCCATAATATTCAACCATAACTCTATCTAAGATAGCAGGGTTTGCTCTTCCAACTCTAACAGCCTTTAATTCTGTTTTTAAAAAATCAATTGCGTGGTTCATTGAACCTTTTACTTCATTTAAAACTTGGTTACTCATATATTTCTCCTTATTATTGTTCCAACTTTATTTTCTTTTACAGCTTTAACAATGCTGTCTTGTTCTTTCATGCTAAATATTAATGAATGAATGTCATTTTCTTTAAGTAGTACTGCAGCAGGTTGATCTATAACTCTCAATTCTTTTTCAAGAAGTTCTTGATAGGTTAATTGATCATACTTTTTAGCATCAGAAAATTCATTAGGATCTTTATCATAGACTCCATCAATTGTCTTAGCAAACAATATCAATTTTACATCTAATTCAGAAGCTCTTAAAGCAGCAGCTGTATCAGTTGAGAAAAATGGTTTTCCAGTTCCTGCCGAAAATATAACTACTCTCTTCTTTTCTAGATGTTTTACCGCTCTACGTCTTATATATGTCTCTGCTATTTCATTCATTTGTATTGCTGTCATAAGACGCGTTTCAATACCAACACTCTCAATAGCAT
>JAEZUZ010000024.1 GCA_023443345.1 Bacillota bacterium | reverse complement strand
TTTCAGCATTATCCTTTAGTACATAGCTTGTATGTACTTGTGGTGTAATAATTAGGAATGAAACCATTGAAACTGTTGCTGCTGCAATATTATTGGTTAACCCTTTTTCTCTAGCATAGCAGTATGCAATAGAGAATGAGGCAAGTAGTGCAACACAGTCAAAGGCAATTGCTGTCACTCTTGACAAATAGCTCGACCAACCGTTTCCAAAAATACCTGCCATAAATTCTTCATATCCATCAACAGGAAAATTACTAATCAAAAGGAATATTGAACCTACTATAACTATCGGTGTAGTTATAAGGAAACCGTCTCTAATAGCTGATAATATTTTATTTCTTGATAGAGCATCAGCTACAGGTGATAATATCTTATCTAACTTTTTTAACATTACTTTCCCTTACCTTTCTTATACTCTAAAAGCGCCGATTTAAGAACTCTCTCTCCATTCATAGAACCATAGTCCTCTGAATCAATTGTCATTATGACTTTGCCTAAGTGACCATATTTTTCAACAGTTTTATCATAAATATGTCTCACTTGAGGTCCCAACAAAATTACATCTGGATCTTGAGATTTAACAATATTATCCATTTCGGCATCTGGAAAAGCTTTTACCTCAATTGGCAGATTATTTTCTGTTGCTACCTTCTGCATTCTGCTAGCTAGCAAGCTTGTTGACATACCAGCACTGCAGAATAAGTAAAATTTCTTCATTTTACCTCCTAAACTCCCTTACATGGGTTTTTGCTATTTTATCTTGAAGAGCATTGATATTTACTTGCTTGATTATTTTATTAAAAAAACTCTTCAAATTTATATCATTTCCCACATATGATTTTTTTATATATAATTTAAGTCTACATTTATATATAATTTTATCAAATAATATTTTTTCCTAATATAAGGAAATTTTAATAGAACTAGCTCTAAATATGTGATAGTATAAATTCATGAATAAAAGACACGAAAAAATCATAAATTTATTAAAAAATAACCAGTATCTTACGGGCAATGAACTTGCCAAGATACTAAATGTATCAGATAGAACTATCAGAAATGATATAAAAAAAATCAATGAAGTACAGGGGAAAAACTTCATCTTCTCAAGCAATAAATTTGGCTATAAACTAAATAATTCAAATCCAATCATTTCTAAAAATAGATCTATAGATGATATAAATGATAGAAAAGCATTTATTTTGAAAAATCTATTAAAAAATAAAAATGAAATATCATATGACTTTCTTATAAACAATCTACTTATAAGTGATACAAACCTAAATAGCTGTATATATGAAATCAATGAAGAAATATCCAAAATAAATAACCTTACTATCAAAATAAAAAAGAATAAAGTAATCTTAGATGGATCAGAGCATAGTGTAAGACTCTTATATAGGGATTTACTCTACAAAGAAACAAAGGACAATATTTTTAACTTAGACCAAATTACCAACTTCTACGAAAATTTTGACATAGTAGAAATTAAACAAATACTTGAAGATATTCTAAAAGAGTATAAGTATATAATCAATGAAATAACTTATCCTCTTCTTATAATTCATCTTGGAATTACAATTGATAGAGTACTATCAGGTAATGCATTAGAAGAATTGGAATTTAAAGAAAATGATTTTGAAAGTTATCAAGAATATGAAATATCTAAGAACTTATTCTCAAAAATAGAACAATTGCTAAATATAGATATTCCCCAAACAGAGATAAAATTATTTTCTCTAATACTTAGAAGTAAAAAGTATTCAACAGAAGATTTACTTATCAAAGAAACTCACCTTAATCAAATAATTAGAAATCTATTATATAAAATACATGAGACCTTTGATGTAAATTTATCTCAAGATGAAGAGCTTATAAATGGTCTATACCTGCATGTTAAAGCTCTAGTTTCAAGGTATAATAACAACCAGAAAATAAATTGTACATTTCTAGATGAAATCAGACATATATATGTATATATTTATGAAATAGCTCTCTTTGCTTCTAAATTCTTAGAAGAACAACTCAATATAACTATAAATGAAGAAGAGACGGCCTTTATTGCACTACATCTAGGTGCATCCTATAAAAAATCTCATTCAAATAAATTCCGAGTTGTATTAATACTTCCTAAGACTAAGGCAATGTCTGAAAAGATTTTCGATAGAATAAATTCTGTTTTTTCTCAATATATAACTCTAGTTGGAATATATAATTACTTTGAGTCACAATATGTAGAAAACAAAGATGTAGATTTAATAATTACATCTATTCCTCTATATCACAATTTAGATATTCCTACTGTAAATTGCTCCATATTTTTTGGAAAAGATGACGAATTCAAAATTTTCAAAAAAATCAGAGAGTTAGAACAAAAGAGAATTGAAGAAAATTATTCTAAATACTTAAATCAGTTGCTTGATCAAGATCACTTTTACATGGGTATGAACTTTGATAACAAGGATGAAATACTTAAGTTTCTATGTAATAAACTCATTGAAAATAATGAAGTAAATAACAATTACTATAAAAAAGTAATTGAAAGAGAAACATATTCAAGTACTTCATTTACACAAGGTTTTGCCATGCCTCACTCGATGGATTATGAAGAAATTACAAAATCAAGCATTTCTGTATTAATACTTGATAAACCAGTACAATGGGATGCATATAAGGTCAGAATAGTATTTCTACTTACAATTAAAAGAACAGATATAAATTCACTGAATTTATTCTTCTCATGGATGGACAATGTATGTTCAGATATGAAGCAATTTACAAAAATAATAGAGAGCAAAAATTATAATGAATTTATTGATAACTTTGCCCCATCTATAAATAACAAATAAAAAAGCAAGAAATTTAATTTCTTGCTTTTTTTAAATTACAATTATATTATTTATTCTTTCTTCTTAATAGTACAGTTGAACCTGCTAAACTTATTACTGATAATATTAATGTTGAATCTACAGCACCTGTTGATGGCAATTCCTTCTTACTGCCTTTATCATCTTTGCTTTGATTATCTTTATCTTTATTTTTATCAACATTGTCTTCTTTTTTATCTTCAGTTTTATCTTTTACTTCTTCTACTTCAACTGTAATTGGGAATTCTTCATCCCTGCCATTTTGTGAAACTATTAGAGTTACTGTAAACTTTCCAGGCTTGTTGAATTGTAGTTTATCTCCTTCAACATCTCCTGTCTTAAGCGTATATGTTGTACCATCTAATAATTTATCTTTATTTGTAACTAATGAAGATCCATCTACAATTTCACCTTGTTTAATCTTAACTGTATCTATTACTGTTGGAACTCCTACAACTGTATAGTTTACATCTTTTTCTACGAAAGAACCATCTGGGAATGTAACTTTAATTTTTGCTGTATGCTTTCCAGGTGTATTATCTAAAGTTTCTGGATTTAAAAGTTCTACTTCTGTATTCTCTGGCAAATCTTTTAAATTTGTTACAAAAAGATTTCCTTCTACAGTTGTAATGTCAGTAGTTACAACTTCTCCTGTTTTTACTTCATACTTACTGCTGTCTTTTTCAAAAACTTTGTAAGATCCCTGAATTCTAGCAGTTATTTTTGTGTGAGGAAAACTTACAACTACAGCTATATTTTTATAACCTTCTGTTACTGTAGAAGTATTTACATCTTCATCATTATCATCTGCATAAACTACTGTTGTGCCTTCTGGATATTGATCAAAGTTTTTAACAAAATCCGAAGCTTCTGGAATT
>JAEZUZ010000057.1 GCA_023443345.1 Bacillota bacterium | reverse complement strand
GATACAGACCACAATTCTACTTTAGAACAACAGACGTAACAGGAGATATCCAACTAGCAGAAGGAGTAGAAATGGTAATGCCAGGAGACAACTCAACCTTCACAGTAACCCTAATCACACCAATAGCAATGGACGAAGGACTAAGATTTGCCATAAGAGAAGGTGGAAGAACAGTAGCATCAGGAGTAGTATCTAAATTATTAGAAAACTAATTAAAAAGTAATATAAGATAAAGACGAGCATTGCTCGTCTTTTTTGTTTATAAAATTTTGTTATGAATAAGATTACTTATTTTTATTTTAATTTATAAGTTATTTATTATATTATTAATGTAGGTGATGTTATGAAAAAGACTATAGAGTATATAAGAGAGAAGAAATTAAAAGGTGAGCTTATTCCAAGGACGGCTTTATATGATTTTGCTTTTGCTCAAATTGCTGAAGAGGCAGGGATAGATATAATAAATGTGGGAGATACCATATCAAAGTATATGATGGGTTTAAATAACACTAACAAGGTATCTATGGATTTATTAATAGAACATGCAAAGGCTGTAAGAAAGGGTGCTCCTAATTGTTTTGTTATGGGTGATATGCCTTTTTTATCTTATGTTAATAAGGATGTTGCTATAAAAAATGCTGCTCGATTTATTGTTGAAGCTGAAGTTGATGCTGTAAAGTTAGAGGGAACTATGGAAGTTATTCCAATTATTGAGTATTTAACCAATGCTGGAATACCTGTTATTGGACACACTGGTGTTAAATTACAATCAAGACAGATAATTGGAAGTGAAAAGGCTGTTAGAGAGAATTTTTTAAAAGTTTCTAAGGCTATGGAAGATGCTGGAGCAATAGCCATTGTATATACAGAAGTTCCTTTAGATTTGGCTTGTGAGAATTATAAAAATTTATCAATTCCTATAATGGCTGCTGGATGTGGAGAGTATACCGATAGTCCTATGATTAATTTTTATGAATTAGTTGGTCTTTCAAAGACAAGAAGAAGTTTTGCAAAGGCTTATGGAGATTCTTATAATTTAATGCTTAATAGTGCAAAGTCTTTTGTAGATGATGTTATTAAGAAAAATTTGTGAGGGATTAGTTATGAAAGAAAGTGATTGGATAATTCTAAATGAATTGTATAAGGAGCCTAATCTAACTAAAGTTTCTGAAAAATTATATTATTCTCAACCTACTATAACAAAGACTATAAGAAATTTAGAAGAGGAGTTTGATGTTAGAATACTTCTTAGAAGCTCAAAGGGTGTAAAATTTACTCCTGAAGGGGAGTTTTTGGCAAAGAAGTCCATTGAGTATTTAAAATTTATGCAAGAGGTTAGAGAGGAGATTAAGAGTTTTAAATATAATATTAAGGGTTTTTTAAATTTGGGAAGTAGTTACACTTATAGCAAGTATTTTTTGCCTGAAATTTTATATGACTATAGTAGGGATAATAATGTTAATTTTAATATAGTAACTAAACAGAGTGAAGAGCTTTTTAGAGATATTTCTAATTTAGATGGTGCTTTTATTCATGGAGAGTATGATGGAAATATTGAAAGTATTCTTGTGGATAAAGAAAAGGCTTATATACTAGCAAGTGATGCTATTGATATAAATATTTTAATTGATGAAAATATGATAACCTACAAGACTAATGATAAAACTACTGAGATGATAAATAGTTGGTGGTATAAAAATTATGATAAAAAGCCTTCTAAGGGATTTTTTGCTGGATATGTAGATGTGGCATGGCAATTGGTTGCTAAGAAGTTGGGTTATGTATGTTGTTTTTTGTCGGATAATTTTATAAATGAATATGATTTGGCTATGTATCCTATGATGGGAGAGGATGGAAAACAAATGGAGCGAAATACATATTTTATATATAATAAGAATTCTGAGAAGTCGAGTTTGTTTGAAGACTTTTTAGAGTATTTAAAGACTAATTATGCTAAGGACGCAAAGTAATGCGTCCTTTTATTATTACTTTTTATAATTGGTGTTATTACTTTTATTAATTTTTATATGCCTTTATTAACTTATATAATTTAATAAAGGGGGTATGTTATGAATTTAACAGAAAAATTAATTTATACTCATTTAGATGATAGTCAAAAAGAAAAATTTTTAAGTAGAGAGATTAAGCAAATTGATTTAAAGATTGATCAAACACTTACTCATGATATTACTGCTGTTATGGCTTACAATGCCTTTGAAGCTTTAGAAATTGATAGGGTCAAGACTAAGAGTGTTAGCTATATTGACCACAATGTTTTGTTTACAGATACTAGAACTAGCGATGACCATTTATTTTTAAAGACCATTGCCAATAAGTATGGACTTTATTATTCAACTCCTGGAAATGGAATTTGTCACTCTGTACATATTTCAAGGTTTTCAAAACCGGGGGATACTTTACTTGGTGCAGATTCTCATACTGCTACTTGTGGTGCTGTTGGCATGTTTGCCTTTGGTGGTGGCGGAGTTGAAGTTGCTAGAGCCATGGCAGGTTTACCAATAAGACTTGAAGTTCCAAAGATTATTAATATAAAACTTAGTGGAAAATTAAAATCTGGTGTAAATGCAAAAGACTTATCTTTATATTTATTAAAGAAATTTTCTGTTAAGGGTGGAGTTGGAAAAGTTTTTGAGTATTCTGGAAGTGGAGTTTTAAATCTTGATATCAGTCAAAGGGCAACTATTACTAATATGGGTGCAGAAATGGGTGCTACTACTTCTATTTTCCCTACAGATGAGAGAACTTTAGAATTTTTTAAAGCTCAAGGAAGAGAGTTTGATTTTAAAAAATTAGTAGCAGATGATGATGCCACATATGATGAAGTGTATGAAATAAATTTAAGCGACATTGTACCTATGGTAGCTTGTCCAAGTCAGCCTGATAATGTTGTTGAAGTTAATGAGATTGAAGGTTTAGAAGTTAGCAATATATTTATAGGAAGTTGTACAAATGCAAGTTACTCTGATATAAAAAAGGCAGCCATAATATTAGATGGTAATAAGGTATCAGAAAATGTGGAGCTTACTATTGGCGTTAGCACTCGTTCCATTTTTATGCAGTTAATAGAAGATGGGGTAGTATCAACTTTATTAAAATCTGGTGCGAGATTTACAGAGATTGCTTGTGGAGCTTGTGATGGTATAGGTGGAGTTCCAGTAAGTGGTGGTGCAAATACATTAAGAACTACAAATAGAAATTTTAAAGGTCGCTCAGGAACTGTAGATGCAAATATATACTTGGTATCTCCAGAGATAGCTGCACTTAGTGCAATAAGTGGGAAGCTAAATGATAATTTTAGTTATGATATGCTTAAAGAATTAGAAAAGGTTAAGGAGCCAGAAGAGTATATCATAGATGATAGTGAAATTTTAGAACCACTTCCTTATGATGAGGCAAAGGAAATAGAAATAATTAGAGGAGATAATATAAAGCCTCTTCCATTAAATGTACCTATAGAAAATAATATGGATATTAGAGTTAGTTTAAAAACTAAGGATAATATTTCTACTGATGATATAACTCCAAATGATGCAAACTTTTCAGCTATGCGTTCAAATATTCCTGAAATTTCTAAATATGCTTTTTCAAGAATTTATCCAGATTTTGTAAATCGTGCAAAGGAATTTAAAACTAGCATAATAGTTGGTGGAGAAAATTATGGACAAGGCTCAAGTAGGGAACATGCTGCAATAGCTCCAATGTATTTAGGAGTAAAGGCTGTAATAGCTAAATCTTTAGCGAGAATTCATAAGAAGAATTTAATAAATCATGGTGTAGTACCTATGACTTTTGAAAATCCAAATGATTATGAACTTATTGAAGTAGGAGATACATTATCTTGGGAAGATATTTTATCAGCACTAGAAGAGGGTAGAGTTGAGATTTCTATAAAGAATAAAAATAAAAAGTTTAATGCCAAAATTGAATTAAGTGACGATGAGAGAGAAATAATAAGAAATGGTGGTCTTTTAACTACTATAAAGAAAAAGGTAAAAGGTGAGTAATATGTTTGCATATGTGGGAAGTAGAACAACTAAAGAGCGTGGAGCTAGTGGAGTTGGAATAAGCGTTTATGAAGTGGATAAAACTTGGAGAAAAATTCAAGAAATAAAGGAGTTTGATAATCCGTCCTATTTATGTTTTGACAATGAAAATAAATATTTATATGCAGTGCATGGAGATAAGACCCATGTAAGTAGTTATAGGATTTTAGAAAATGGGAAACTTGAATTTTTAAATATTGTAGACATAAAAAGTAAAAATCCAGTTTATATAGTTTGTGATAAAGATAATACTCATCTTATAGTTGCAACACTACAAGGTGGTAGTTTAATTTCTATAAAGAGAAATGAAGACGGTAGCCTTATGGATATTGTTGATATTTTAAGATTTGAAGGGAAAAATAAAGAAGATGTATCATGTGCTCATCAGTGTTATTTTGATAAAGAAAGAGAATTTTTATTTGTCCCAACTCAAGCTAGACACTTAGGTTATGAAAGGCTTAATTTAATTGAATATAATAAGGGATATTTTAAACTTGTAGACTATTTTAATGCTAGAGAGTATGCAGAGCCAAGGCATGTGGCTATATCTTCTGACAATGAGAAAGTATATCTTACAAATGAAAAGGACAATAGTATAACTTATCTATGTTTTGATAGGGAAAATAAGAAGTTAATTCCCAAGCAAACAATAAAAACAATACCTGATACATTTACTGGAAAAAGTGATACTGCAGGAATTTGTTTAGATAAAACTAATAGATATGCTTTTGTATCAAATAGATTTTCTGATATTATTACAAGTTTTTATCTTGATGAAAATGGATATGCTAAGACTATAAGCCATAGTCCATCTTTAGGGAAAACTCCAAGATTTATTACAATTTTTGAAAATAAGTTATTTATTTTAAATGAAGAATCTCATAGTATTGTTGAGTTTGATATTTTAGATGATGGTAGCATTAAACATACTAATAACATAATTGAAGAGAGATCTCCAGTTTGTTTAATATTTAGGAGGTAAAATGGGAAATTTAGCAATAGTTTCGATAATGGTGTTATTATTTTCAATAGTTGTTGGCTTTATTAGTAGAATTAACGTAGGGGTTTTAACTATTGGTCTATCTCTTATAATATGTAAAATTTATGGTATAAGCGAAAAGGAACTTATAAGTGGCTTTAGTAGTTCTTTATTTATAACAATGGTAGGGGTGAGCTATTTATTTTCTCTACTAAGTAATAATAATACTTTAGAAAATTTATCAATGAAAATAGTATCGGTCTTTGGAAATAAGAAACAAGTATTACCTATTTTAATATTTTTACTAGGTGCATTTATTTGTGCAATAGGACCAGGTGCAATTCCATCTCTTGCCATTATGCCTATTATTGCAGTACCTATAGCTGTAAGTGCAGGTTATAATCCTGTGATGTTTGCAATAATAGCTCAGTGTGGAGTTATGGGTGCTAGAATGTCCTCCCTAACTCCAGAGGCTCAAGTGGTTATGGAGATTATGAATAAACAAGGTCTAACTACTGATATGATGCCAATATTTTTATGTCATATAATAACTGGAGCATTAATATCTATTTCTGCATTTTTTTACTATAAGGGCTGGAAAGTTGAAAAAGTAGAAAGTGGAGAAGTTAAAAAAATTAATTTTACTAGAAATCAAATTATTTCAATAATAGCACTTTTGATTATGATAATTAGTGTAGTGAAATTTAAAATAAATGTGGGATTAAGTTCGTTTTTAATAGGATCTATACTTAGTGTTTTTCATATATCAGAAGAAAAGAAATCCATAAAAAGCATACCGTGGAATGTAATTTTACTTGTACTTGGAGTAGGAATTCTTATGAATATAGTAAAATTATCTGGTGGTATAGATTTAATGGCAGATGGAATGTCTAAGATTATGACAGAAAGTACGGCTTCCCCTATAATGGCATTAAGTGCATCTATAATGAGTTTCTTTAGCTCAGGGCTTGGAGTTGTTTTTCCAACTCTTATGCCAACGGCAGTGCCTATAGCCACAAAGTTTACTACAGTCTATGCTAAAGAGCTTATAGCAATGGTATCAATAGAGGGAACTTTTACAGGTATATCTCCTATATCAACAACGGGAGCTTTAATATTATCAGCTGTTGAGAGTGATAGTAAAGTTGGAAATAAAATAAGACCAAATGTATTATTTACACAGTTAATATTATGGGCTTTTTATACTATAATTCTTGAATTGGTATTATCATATTTTGGGATTTATAAAATTTTTGTAAAATAAATAACCACCTTATGGTGGTTATTTTAATTCGTTTGATATATTTTGGGCACATTTTAATAATTCTTTATACATTTTATCGCAAATTTTTTCTTTCATTCTATATAGAGGGCCAGTTATTGAGATTGCTGCCTTTATATCTCTTATGTTAGTATTAATATTTGTTCCAATACAGTATATACCATCTTCATTTTCTTCGTTGTCTATTGATATTTTTGTTTCTCTGGTTTTATTTA
>JAEZUZ010000053.1 GCA_023443345.1 Bacillota bacterium | reverse complement strand
ATACGTCTACTCCAGCAAGTTTTGCTCCTTCAAGCGGAGATAAGGCTGCTCCATGTTTTAAAAATTCAATCCATGAATTAAGTGCTTCTCTATCTCCCTCTAGTATTTTATCTGCTACACAGGTACCTATTGTAAGACCTGCGCTATAAGTATAAGAATATAGTCCCATATAATAGTGAGGCTGCCTCATCCATGTCAATTCTGCACCTTCATCTAAAATTACACTATCTCCCCAAAATTTTTCTAAAGTCTTTCTCTTTAAATCGCTAAACATATTTCCTGTAAGCGTATGGCCACTATCAACTAATCTATATACTTCTCTCTGATAGTGAGCTTCAAGTAAGTGAGTTATAAAGTTATGATAGTATGTATTTTCTATCAGAGCACTATAGACCCACCTCTTCTGCTCATTATTTTTTGCATTTTTTAGCAAGTAATTTGCAAAGAACAACTCATTTGCAGTTGAAGGTGCTTCTACAAGATATAAGCTCATATTTGAATTTAAAACTTCTTCAGATTCTTCTGTAAATACATCCTGAATAGCATGACCTATCTCATGGACAAGAGTAAAACAATCAGATATATCATTTGTCCAACTCATAAGTATGTATGGATGAACACCACATACTCCTGTACAAAAACCACCTGTAGATTTGCCTTCATTTTGTACAAAGTCTACCCATCTCTGACTATCTATAGGTTGAAGGCGCTTTGAATACTCATCTCCTAAAATTTCAAGAGATTTTTTACAAATATCTATTCCATCATCTTCAGAAAAATTTCTATAGTACTTATTTTCAAAAATAGGTGCTTTCAAATCTGAATAATTTAACTTATCAACCCCAAAAACTTTAGCCTTAAACCTCATGTAATCCTGCATTATAGGGGATAGTTTTTCCATTATTAAATCTATTTGTCTATCATATAACTCTCTTTCTACATTTTGAGAAGAAAGTAGATAATCAAATACGCTCTTATATCCTCTTATATTGCTAATTGTCTTATCTGCTTGTACATAGGCATTATAATTAGCCCCAACTGTAGCTTCATAATTTTTTAAAGTCCTAGAGAAACTCTCAAACGCCCTTCTTCTTACATCTTTATCTCTACTGTAGCAATACTCATTTTCATAAAGGACATAGCTCATAGGATATTCTTTATTATCAACCTTAAATGATTCAAACTTCATATCGCTTAATTTTGACTGCTCATATATGCTATAGAATTCATTGAAAGTTGCACCTAAAGCTGAAAGGACTTTTTCTGTCTCCTTAGATAATCTATATTTCTTATTTTTAAGTATATTGAATATGAAATATCTAAATTCTCTGTGCTCTCTAGATATATCTTCTAGTATTTTATTATCTAATTCCATCAACTTGTCTTCATAAAAACTTAGATCTGAACTCATTTTGGCATATTTTAAATTGAAAGACCCCATTCTCTTTATATTTTCATCATTGTTCATCTCTACGCTGTAATTTAGATAGCCATACACAGACAATTTAGATAATTCAATCATCAATGATTGATAGTCTCTAATAGAATCTATGAGATTTTCTCTATCTATATCTTGTTTTTCATACTTGTTTTTAAATTTCTCTACATTTTCTTCAAGATCTTTTAAAGACTTTAAATAATCTTCTTCTGTCTTAAATACATGGGAAGGATCCCAGGTATACTTTTTTTCTACTTCTGATCTTTTTTTCATTTTTTCCTCCTATGTTATTAATAAAATTGTGATAAAATTAAAATATGATTAATTTAACTTTAGTTGGCACTGGTGGTATGATACCACTCTACAATAGATTTCTTACAAGTCTATATTTGAATATCGATGGTCATTGCATTTTAATTGACTGCGGAGAAGGAACTCAGATGGCAATATCTAAGGCTTCTCTTTCTGCATATGATATTGATTCGATATTTATAACTCATCACCATGGAGATCATATATTTGGCATAAATGGCCTACTTAGCACCATAAATAACCAAGGCCGAACAGAGCTCATAAATATATATGGTCCTATGGGGACAAAGAATCTTGTAGAGGGATATCTAAGTGGAATTAATTTAAATTTCCCACTAGAATTTCATGAACTAACCCAAAATATTGAAAACTTTAAGATTGGCTCACTATCTATTGATGCCTTTACTTTAGATCATAGCACAATATGTTATGGTTATAAAATAAACCTAGAAAGAAGACCTAGATTTCTTCCAGAAAAGGCAAAGGAGCTAAATATTCCTGTTAAATTATGGAAACATCTCCAAAAGGGTGAAAAAGTAATTTATCAAGGAAATACATATTTACCTCAAGATGTTCTTGGAGATGAAAGAAAGGGAATTTCTCTAGTATATGCTACTGATACAAGACCATGTAGTAATCTTGAAAATTTTTCTAAAGATGCAGACATCTTGATAACAGAAGCAATATATGCTGATCCCCCACTTCTCAATAAGGCAAAATCTAAAAAACATATGCATGCACTAGAAGCCTGTAAGTTGGCAAAAAGGGCAAAAGTCAAAGAACTTTGGTTAACACACTACAGCCCAGCACTACAAAATATATCTCAGTATAAAAAGATTATAAAAAGTGAATTTAACAATGTTCACCTGAGCCAAGATGGAGATACAAAGGAACTCAAATTTAAAGATAAATAATAAAAAAGGAATTCGCATGAATTCCTTTATTTATTTAATATCCTATCTAAAAACTGTCTCGTTCTCTCTTGCTTAGGATTATTAAAAATCTCATTTGGAGAAGACTCCTCAACTACAACTCCACCATCCATAAATACTACCCTATCACTTACATCCTTAGCAAAACTCATTTCGTGGGTTACAACAATCATAGTCATTCCTTTTTTTGCTAAATCTCTCATGATAGATAAAATTTCTCCTACAACTTCTGGATCTAGTGCACTTGTAGGTTCATCAAATAAGAGTGCTTCAGGCTTCATGCTGAGAGCTCTTGCAATGGCAACTCTCTGTTTCTGTCCTCCTGAGAGAGTTGACGGCATCTTATTGATAAAGTCAATCATACCAACTTCTCTTAGGTTATTTTTTGCTATCTCTATAGCTTCTTCTTTATTCATTTTTAATGCTTTAATCGGACCAATAGTACAGTTATCTAGTACTGACATATTTTCAAAAAGATGAAAACTTTGAAATACCATTCCGATTTTTTTGCGTAAATCTTCTATATTCTTCTTTTCTTTTAAGATATCAACACCCTTGTAGAAAATCTGACCACTATCAGGAACTTCAAGTAAATTTATACTCCTTAAAAGTGTTGACTTCCCACTGCCAGAAGGCCCTATTAGACTTACAACTTCATCTTTTTTTACATCAAAAGATATTCCTTTTAAAACTTGAAGTTGTCCAAATGACTTATATATCTCTCTTAACTCCAATAAATTCATGTGCTCTATTAACTCCTTCTGACTTTATAGTCAAGTTTCTTTTCAATACCATATATGATAAGTGATATTACTACTGTAAGTATCAGATATATTATACATGTGACAAATGCTGTCTGAAAATATAAATAATTCTGCTGCCAAATTGTCCTACTCTGAAAGAAAAGCTCTGATACAGATATAACACTTAAAACTGCAGTATCTTTTATATTTGTTATAAATTCATTTCCAATAGCAGGCAATGAATTTCTTAAAGCCTGTGGTAGAACTATATGTATCATCGTCTGTGAATTAGTAAGCCCTATTGCAAAGGCCGCTTCACTCTGGCCCTTTGATACTGCAAGCATACCACCTCTAACTACTTCTGTTAGATAGGCACCTGTATTTATAGAAACTATTACAAATGCAGCAAATAATCTTGGAAGCTCAACACCACTTACTATTTTAAAGCCATAAAATATTACCATGGACTGAACTATCATAGGC
>JAEZUZ010000050.1 GCA_023443345.1 Bacillota bacterium | reverse complement strand
CACCAGAAGTTATAGAAGCTATAGATTTATTATCTACAATTGAAACTCCTTCTTCCATTGTAAAAGTTCCATTTTTTCTTACTGCTACTGTAGCAGATTTTGCATATCCGCTTAATACATCATTTCTTGGAGTTAATCTAACATTTGCTGTAGTTTCCTGATAATTATCTGTATTATCATGAATTTTCCCGCTTAAAAAGTAGAAGTTTCCTCCGCTTACTAAGATCGGTGCTGACTGCATTCCCTTGCTTATAACATTTCTAAACTCTGCGTTATCAACTATTAAATTAGCACCATCTCCTACAGTTATAAGTACACCCTTATCAGAAACATCTGTCTCTGTTGAGTTACCATCAAAAACTATTGGATTTTCATCAGAAAGTATACTTAAAGTCCCGCTTTTTATATCAAAACCTGTTTTACCTAATGAGTCTGAATCATCGTTAAACATTGCAAGATTAAATATAACACTCTCTCCATCTTTTGGCCTAAGTGTAATATCTCTATCTACTGTTATTGTATCAACAATACTATATTCGCCTTCTAACTCTATTGTGTCGGCTCCATTTGGATCCTCTATGACAGCTTTTAAATCTTTAAATTTCTGCTCAGGATCTGGCTGTACTGTACTTGCATATGCATTTATCGGCAACGAACTAAATAATATAACAAAAACCAAAAACACTTTTAAAAACTTATTTTTAATGTTCATATTAAACCCTCCTTTTTAATTATATATACATAAATATTTTTCTCTATTATTATATTTATACTAATATTTCTCCAACCCCAAAATCGGTGTTTTCAAATAATATTTCATATCTTCTATCTTTTTCTAAATATCTATATTTTTTTGTAAACCACTCTACTAGTTCTTCGTCTCTTTTTACTGGAGTCGTATTTTCAATAAATATATTTACAGTTATCCACTTGAAATGGTCCCTACATATTTCTAGGTCTCTTTCAATCATTTCTCTAGTCTGTCCCTTTATTCCTACTAGAAGACATACAGAATCAAAGTATTTCTCTACCTCCTGAAAAGTTTCAAACTTGGCATTTTTAAGAAGTACTTCCTCTCTAAAATAGTTATCAAAGGTCTCAACTCCTGTCTTAAAGTAGACTTCAATTTCCCCAAAAAAATCCCTTATCTCATCTAATCTATTTCTATATGCATAGTGTGCTTCAAATATCAACTTTTCAATATTTTTTTCTCTTACAATCTCTCTTATCTGAGAAAGTGTCTCCTTAGGAATTTCGAAAACTGATCCAGAATTGATAACTTCTAATACTTTATATTGTCCTGTTATATTCTTTAGTATTTTACTATTCTGGCTAACTATAAAATCCTTATCTAAGCTATTGTCATCTATATAATCGCAAAAAGTGCATTTCCCCCAAAAACAAGGTCTTCCTATTAATAAAACTATTTCTCTATCAAAATAGCCATGTACGTGACTATATCTATTCATATTTTAAATATAACACAACCTTTAGATAAAAAAAAATAAAAATGGATAAATAAACACCCATTTTTATTTAATTATACTATCATTTTTTTATATTTCTAATTCTTAAAGTACATAGAATTGTAAGAATAATTGTAAATACACTCAAGTATATAACAGATTCCATCATTGTAATATTGTGATCTCCAATTTTTAGAGTGATACCTAAAAGATGAAAAATGTCTGCTTTTACATTTTCTGGAATAAAAGCATTAATCAATCCCGCTCCCTCAATTACAATATACTTCAGAAATCTAACTAAGTGTGTAAGTGGATTTAATATAGAAATATTGTAAGCAATACCCTTCATAGTTCCAAGCGGTATATATAAACCTGATAAAAACGCAAATAACATAGATGCGACAGAAGCAAAGCCTGAATATCCACCAGATGAGTTTATAAAAGTAATCGGAAAAAACAGCAGCGCAGAACAAATAGCTCCACTGATTATTACAATACCCATTGACTTAAGTATAGTTAATAATGGTAACACGCTGTATCCAAGCATTAAGAATCCAATTTGTATAATTAATACAAATATCATTCCTACCACTGAACTTATAACTGTAGCACTGGCTAAAATTCCTATCGTAAGTTTAATTCTAGATATTGGAGTTACTACAAAATCCTTGTTGACTTCCTCTATCTTATCATCTACATATCTTCCTACCCCACCTAGAGCTGCAGAAAATACTACTAAAATTATCACTGCTGAAAATACGCTATAATCTGAAATCTGAGTTCCCTGACCTTCAATAGAACCTCTAAAAAAGGCAAAGTAAAGAAATAGAAGAATTATAGGTGACATAAAGGTGAAAAATATAGTCACTTTATCTCTAATTATTAATTTAAGATTTCTTATAATTATATATTTCATCCCTGTGCAATCTCCTTCCCAATAATTGATAGGAAAGCATCATCTAAGTTACCTTTTATAACTTCAAATGCTTCTATATCTGATTCTAATTCTTTAACTATGCCAATTGCTTCCTTAGTATCTTTTAAATTGACTCTTATTGCCTGATTTTCTTCTTTAAATATAAATCCTCTATCACTTAAATAGTGCTTAACTCCATCTTTATTATTGGTTTCAATTACAATGGCGTGCTTAGAATGTTTCTCCCTTATATCAGAAGGAGTTCCATCTGCCACCACTTTTCCCTTATTTATAACAACAACATAATCAGCATCTGCTGCCTCTTCTAAGTAATGAGTAGTAAGAAATAGCGTCATATCTTGCTCTTTTTGCAAATTTCTAATTAGCTTCCACATACTATTTCTAGATTGAGGGTCAAGACCTGTTGTAGGTTCATCTAAAAATAAAATCTTAGGAGATGTGAGAATTCCTCTGGCAATATCAACTTTTCTTCTTTGGCCCCCTGAAAGTTTTCCATAGGCCCTTTTATAAAAGTCTGATATCCCTGTAATTTCTACCGCTCTTTCTATTCTCTCCTTTAAAAGCTTTCCACTTAATCCACTAGCTCCCCCTCTAATTTTTAAGTTTTCTTCAACTGTAAGGATTTTGTCTAAGAGAGATTTCTGATGAATTACTCCTATTGACTGTCTTATTTTGTCATTGTCTTTACCTAAAATATATCCATTAATTTCAACATTTCCACTATCTGGTTTTAAATATGTACATAAAATATCTATAGTTGTAGATTTACCTGATCCATTAGGACCTAAGAAAGCAAATAATTCTCCCTTTCTTACCTGCATACTCAGATTATCTACTGCCTTGAGATCGCCATAACTTTTGCTGAGATTTTCTATTTTTATTATCTCTGACATAGATTGCTCCTTCTTTCACACAATAATATGTTCTAAATTACATTATACCACTTTATGACAATTGATATCTAAATAGCTAATAAAAAAGCGATTAAGATTATTCTCAATCGCTTATCTCTATTTTTTGGATAATATTGCTACCGTCTCAAGATGATCTTTTGTAAAACTGAACATGTCAAATGGTTTTAACGAATTTAATCTATATGTTTTACTCAATTGAACTACATCTCTTTTAAGAGTCTTTGGATCACAACTTACATATATCACTTTGTTTGGCTTTAGCTTATTTATAGCATCTATAAATCTCTTAGAAGCTCCACTTCTTGGGGGATCTAAGACAACTACATCGGGGCACTCTTTTGCCTCTACTAACTTTTCTAAAAATTCAGTTGCATCCATTTTATAGAGAAATAAATTTTTTAACCTATTTTCCCTCTTTGATTCTTCTGCATCAAAGTATGACTTTGAATTTTCAACACATATAACTCTCTTTACTTTTTTACTTATGAGAGATCCAATTGTTCCTGTACCAGAGTATGCATCAACTACAATATCGTTCTTACTTAATTGAGTTTTCTCTACAACATATCTGTAGAGCATTTTTGCAATCCCTGGATTTACCTGAAAGAAACTACCAGGAGAAATATAAAAATACAGACCATCGATATTTTCAATTATCCTATCTTTTCCATATAACTTTATAAACTTATCTGAGAGAATAGCACTGTCTTGCCTATTATTATGATTTAAATATATGCTGACAATTCTATTGTCTATTTCGAGAATCTTTTTAATTAATTCTTTTTTTCCTGGAATAATATTATTGCTTGCTACAAGGGTAAGCATTATTTCAGAATTATATGAAGACTTCCTAAGCACCATATGTCTTAATAATCCTGTAAGTTTATCTTCATCATATGGTTTATAATTCATATTTCTTAATAACTTTATTAATTTCTCGCTTATATTCTGAAGATCTAAGTCCTCTATAAAATTGTGCTGTTTTTCAACAACCTCGTGCGAATTTTCTCTATAAAGTCCGCCTATAAGCTTGTTGTTTTTATCCTTTGAGAAATTTATATGAATTTTGTGTCTATAATACTTTGGATCTTGAAGTGTTTCTATTTTCTCTATTCTACTAAAACCCTTAAATAAATCCCTTAGTATATTTTCTTTTTCTTTAAGCTCTAGCAAACGCTCTCTATCCATATTAAATAATTAAACCTCGATCAACGGGTATTATCTGGCCGTGTATATTTTTAAGTGATCCTTCGTGCATCTGAAGTATTGTCTTAGCAATATTTAATGGATCTTCTAATTCAACAATTTTTTTAAGACTATCCAAATCTTCCTTGCTCAACAAATCTAACATATGTG
>JAEZUZ010000023.1 GCA_023443345.1 Bacillota bacterium | reverse complement strand
GTATTAGCAACTGCGCCAGTTCCACTAAATATATCAATAACAATATTTACACCTTTGCAATTTTCATCAACTGTTTTTCTTATAAAATCAGAAAGAGCATATTTGTTTCCTAAATATCGTCTATTATTTATAAATGACTGCTTTAATCCTAATTTAGATATTAAAAAATCTGTATCATCCTTATCTTGTAAACCATCTATATGCAAAAATCTTTTTATAGTTTTAACTATGTTTTCATCCCAAAAGTATCTTCCTGTATCACTTCTCGGAACAAAAATATTTTCTTTATCTATTAATTTATATAAATATGACCTAGAAATGTCTAATTCTTTTATTACATCATTAACATTAAGAACTGCCATCTTTATTCCTCCTTGCCACATTTTAATCTATTCAGTAGACATTATAGCATATTTTACTCAATTTTTTCCAGATTTTCAGCAAAAAATCAGATGCTAATTGCATCTAAAATAGAGACTGTCTTTTATGCTCTCCGTGTATCTCTATAACTCCACAACGCTATTTATATTATGACTATGGTCAATTGTTTTATCTATTTTTCTTCTATGCTTCTTAATTGCACTAATAACCTATTCCTTTTCATCCTCCGTTTTAGCTTTCCCAAGATAGCTAATCATATTAACTTTCAAATGTTCCAATTCATCATGCTCTGCTACTAATGAATTATGTTTCTTCATAATCTCCTCTTGTTTAGCTTGTAATTCTTTAGAATGCTCATTTAATTTATTGAAAAGATTTTACTTTATTTTGTTTTTAACTCTCCTACTACAATATGTCTCAAGTATGGAAATTGCTTAAGAAAAATATCTGTTTCCTCATAAGACTTCTGATAAACTTCTACATCTTTTCTATTCATCATCATGTAAATTTTATCGTTTGGATTTCTGCGATAACCTTCATAATGTTCTCGCTTGCTGATGCAGATTTGAATATGCTTTACTACTTCCTTTATCCTCTTTTGCCCCAATGACAGCTTATCAAATTCTTGCTTCAGCTCATTTTTTCAATGGAGAGTCTGATAATGCCACGCTCCAATTTTTCCATTGAATTAAATCCTTTATTACTTATTTCAACAAGCGTAGAAACAGCACTATCGCCTAACTTTGATAATATAGTTTGAAGAGTATCAAATACTCCATCAAATACTTTTTTGTGTCTTTCATTAATCAAACGACTAAAAGCAGAAAGAGCATCACGAACATCTTGAACACTAAATTCCCTTCCCTTTTCTATCCAAGTAGAAAATAAATTGTCATAAGATATAAAATAGCCTAAGTTATCTTAAATGCTCTTGACTGTCTCAGTATCTTCCTCTTTCAACTCTACAAAATTTTATTCGATCCAATGATTTTCCTTTAAGTATAATATTTCAAAAAAGTATATTTTTGTTTTTGCAAAAAAATAAACACCAAAAATCATTTATTTAAATAATTTTCGGTGTTCTTACTGACGCACCAGAAGGAACTCGAATCCCCGACCTTCCGCTTAGGAGGCGGACGCTCTATCCAGCTGAGCTACTGGTGCATATTTAATTGTAGAACTCCCCTATCAGAGAATTCTCTCTATTTTTTAGAATACAATACTCATAATAATAAATTTCCTCCCGATATGACTATCAAGAGGATTATCATTACCATATTGCATTTTACATCTGTAAGGGCGGCTAATGGGATTCGAACCCATGCATACAGGAGCCACAATCCTGTGTCTTAACCACTTGACGATAGCCGCCATAAAAGAAAAAATCGGGGCGGCAGGATTTGAACCCGCGACCCTCTGGTCCCAAACCAGATGCGCTACCAAGCTGCGCTACACCCCGTCACTTTTATTATTATATCACCACTTATAATTATGTCAATACTTTTTATAAAAAATTTATTTCTCTTAATTTTTCTTCCATTTTTCTTATTGCTCGACCTCTGTGAGACACTTCATTTTTAAGCTCTTGTGACATCTGTGCATATGTCTGATCATACTCTTTTAAATAAAATATTCCATCATAGCCAAATCCATTTATACCTGTATCCTCATATGAGATAGTGCCATATACTTCTGATTGAACATTTATTATATCTCTATCTATAAAACAAAGTGCACAGGTAAAATGTGCTCCTCTTTCTCTATCTTTTAGCATCTCAATAACTTTTGCCTTTCTTTCTCTGAAGGTAAGTTCTGATAAAAATCTTGCTGTGTAAAGGCCTGGCTCACCATTTAATGCATCTATAGAAAGACCTGAGTCATCTGCAATTACTGGATAATCTGTATATTTCTTTACTTCTTTTGCCTTGATTTGTGCATTTTCTATATATGTAGATCCATCTTCAACTATTTCTAATTCACCTAATCCTATGTCATTTAGAGAGAGAAACTCAACATTCCAACTTCTACAAAGCTCTCTAATCTCAATTACTTTATGCTGATTAGATGTCGCTATTACAATTTTCTTTAAGTCCTTCATACAAACTATCTCCTGACTGATAAATCAATTCACTTGCATCTATAAAGTGTATTCCTTTTTCATTGACCACTTCACCAACTAAAGTAGCATTAATTCCACTTTTTTTTAATTCCTCTATTAATTGACTAGTATCTTTTTTATCTACAAATATTATTAAAGAACCCGAAGATATCAGTCTATTTGGATCGGCCCCAACAATATTACATACTTTGAAAGTCAAATCACTTATTGGAAGGTTTTTATATAATAGAGCCCCAAATTCCCTATTATTAAATAACTCGTGCATTGCACCTATAAATCCACCTTCAGTTATATCGTGCATCTTTAAAATTCTATATTTTTTAGCAATATTTGCTTCATCCTTAATAGAAAGTAAATTTCTATAGCTATCTATCTCTTTAATCTCTGAGCTACTTAATTTTTTTCTTATGCACTCTAGTTCATCAAAAAATATGACAGTTCCTTCTAGTCCAAGTGATTTCGTAATAACTATATCACAACCAACTTCTATGTCATTTATAATTCTATCTGTTGAACCAACAGCACATATGTTTACAATGGGTCTGTTTACGGCATCGCTAAATTCAGTATGTCCACCCAATATAGATATGTCATACTCTAGACACTTATTGTCTATATCTGACATTATTTTCTCTACACTAGAATAATCATAATTGGTAGGCAATATCAATGTAACCATTATGCCAATAGGATTTGAACCTGCACTAAATAAATCATTCATATTTATGTCTACAGCTAGATTTCCAATGCTTTTTTCTGTAGCACTTATAGGATCACAAGTCAATACAATAAGTTTTTCGCCATTTTTAAGGTAGGCTACATCATCGCCTACCTTTGAAGTTGAAACATTCTTACTTTTAAATGAATTTATTAAATTGTCTAATTCTTTAAGTGTCAACTTTCCTTGTTTCATCATTCACCTAGAAAAGAAACTATTAAAAATCCAGGTCCAACATGTGAACCTATGGTAGGAGATTCTTCATTTATGAATACTTCTCTATTGTATTTCTCTTTTAGATATTTGCCAAGCTCGTTTGCCTCATCATCAGAAGCAGAGTGTGCCACATATAAATACTTTGTATTAGGTGTGAATTTACTTTCTACTTCATCTTTTATAAATTGGATTGCCTTTTTTCTTCCCCTTACCTTAGTAATCGGAACTAGCTTTCCATCATTTGCTGAATCTACTCTCATAATTGGTTTAAGATTTAGAATCTTTGCAATTCCAGCTAGTGCAGGTGGTATTCTACCACCTCTTTTTAAATAATCTAAGTCTTCAACAAATAATACTGTACAAACTTTAGCTCTATTTTCCTTTACAAAGGAATCTATATCTAATTCTGAATTCTTTTCAAGCTCTTCAACAAGTCTTCTAACTAATGAAGCACAGCCTACAGAGGCAAGCATGCTATCGTGAATATAGATTTTTTGATCTTTAAGCTCATTTTTTGCTGCAATGGCTGCTTCCATTGTCCCGCTCATACCTGAAGATAGACATATATAGTGAATTTCTCTATCAGATAAACTCTCAAATAGCTCTTTAAACCTTGAAGGGGTAATTAAAGATGTCTTTGAAAGACTGCCCTGAGATAATCTCTTATAGAATTCTTCCTTAGATATGTATTGATCGAAATAATCTATAAAATTCTCACCATCTAGGTCTACAGGCATTCCAATTACTTTTATATAGTCCCTCTCTTCTATAAAAGATCTATCTATATTACAACATGAATCTATTACAAGATACAATTTTTTCATTCTATTCTCCCAAAATTTTTAAGAATTGTTCGATATCAATTATTTCTACCCCAAGACTTTGAGCTTTTTTTAGTTTACTTCCTGCCTTCTCACCAGCTAAAAGGTACTGAGTATTTTTACTAATATCACTTCTAAAAATACCACCATTTTCCTCAATAATCTCTCTTAATTGATCTCTTTTATAATTTTGAAAACTTCCAGTAATCCCAAATGTTTTCCCATAAAGTATACCATGCCTATCAATGCTTTGTATACTTTCTACTTGGACTCCCAGTTTAAACAATTCACTGATCATTTTTCTATTTTCTTCAAGTTTAAAGAAATCTACAACTGATTGTGCCATAATTAGACCAAATTCATCTATTTCTACAATTTGTTCTGTAGTTGCATCCATTAGAGATTCGATATCTTTAAATTTATTAGCTAGAACTTTTGCAGCCTGTCTTCCGATATTGTCAATTCCAAGAGAGTATATAAATCTATCTAACTTTATTTTTTTAGATGAATTTATATTCTTGATAAGATTATCAACTGACTTTTGAGCAAATTTTTCTAAATTTAGCAGTTCATCTTTTTTATCTTCAATTCTAAAAATATCGGATATGTTTTTGATAAATCCCTCTTGATAAAATCTCTCTATCCTCTTTTCTCCAAGATCATCAATATCAAAGGCATGTTTAGATACAAAGTGTATTATCTTTCTTTTTATTATTGAAGGACAATTTATATTTAGACAATGAAGATCTACCATATTTTCATACTTAAATAGTTTACTTCCACAATCAGGGCATAATTCAGGCTCCAAAATTGTCTTCTCTGTTCCATCTCTGCTCTGAGCTATAGATTTAACTACCTTTGGTATTACATCTCCTGCTTTTTCAATAACAACTCTATCGCCTATTCTTAAATCTCTCTGTCTAATATAATCAATATTATGAAGAGTAGCTCTAGAGATAGTAGATCCACCTACAAACACAGGTTCCATTATTGCTGTAGGTGTAACTCTTCCTGTTCTTCCGACTTGCCATATTACATCTATTAGTTTTGTAATTTCACTATTTGGCATAAATTTATAGGCAATTTGGAACTTAGGAGATTTAGAAGTATATCCTATTTTTGATTCAAACTCAACTTCATTTACCTTTATAACTGCACCATCTATTTCAAAGGTCATCTTACTTCTTTTATTAAAGATATCGTCTAAAATTTCGGAAAAATCGTGATAATCTTCTCTATAAAAAGTATCAGCAACTTTAAAGCCCAATTCCTTTAGATAATTGACTTCTTCTAATTGAGTTTTCAATCTATTCTCTGATAGTATTTGAAATACATAAATATCTAAATTTCTCTGTGCTGTGATAGATGAATCTAGTTGTCTTAAAGAACCTGCTGCAGCATTTCTTGGATTGGCAAAAATTTTTTTCCCCTTTTCTTGCATACTTTCATTTAAAAGCTTAAAAGATGCTATAGGCATAAAAACTTCGCCTCTTACAGTAATATCAACTTTTTGAGAAAGTTTTAATGGAATGGTATTTATAGTTTTTAGATTCTCTGTAATATCTTCTCCTTGATAACCATTGCCTCTTGTTGAACCTTCGACAAATACACCATCTTTATATCTAAGAGAAACACTCAGACCATCTATTTTATATTGCATTATAAAGCTGGCACCATATTCAGAATGTATTTTATCTAAAAATTTAAATAAGTCCTCTTTATTGTATGAATTTTCTAAAGAAAGAAGAGGATTTAGATGATTGACTTCTTTGAACTCTCTTTTTGTACTTGAGCCCACTCTTTTACTAGGTGAGTAATCTACAACCCATTCAGGATGTTTTTCTTCTATATCCTCTAATTCTTTTTTTAACATATCATATTGATAGTCAGATATTGTAGGATCATCTAATGTATGATACCTATACTCATGTTCTAATAACTCTTCAACTAATTCTAAATATCTCTTTTGCGTCATTTTAGTACCTCTAAAGGTGCCAAATCTAAGTTGATTGTTTTTATTCCTTGATTTAGAAAAGCAACCTTGATAATTTTGTCCTCTTTAGATACTACTGTACCTTCTCCTAAAACTTTATGTTTTACTTTTGTACCTAATTGAATATCATTTGGATCAATATTTTTTCTTTTATTTTTACTAAAATTTATATTTCTAGCAGGTTTAAAACTAAAATCACTTCTAGATCGATGTGTTGATGCATGTTCCTCTATATATCTTGAATCAATATCTGAAATAAATCTAGATACACTGTATCCCTCTTGAGAACCAAAGTGAGACCTCATTTTTGCAGAACATAAATATAGATATTTTTTTGCTCTTGTTATCCCTACATAGCAAAGACGTCTCTCTTCTTGCATCTCTGATTCTGGATTATAACTCTTTATTGCCCTAATTCCTGGAAATATTCCTTCATTAAAGCCAACTATAAATACGGCATCATACTCCAAACCTTTACTTGTATGGAGCGTCATAAGAGATACAGAATCTTTGTTTTCAATTGTATCTTGATCTGACTCTAAAGATATATTTGCTAGATAATCTATAAGTTGTGTACCATCGCTTTCATAAGATTCTTGAATATCACTTATAAGCTGAGATATATTATTTATTCTTTCAGTTTCCTCTTCTGAGTCTTTTTGTTCTAACATATCTTTATAACCACTAGCTTCAAAAATATGATTAACTATTTCTGCTGGGTTTTCTATATTTATAGCTTCATCAAAAATATTTAAAAATATTTTCAGATTCTTTTTAACAGTGCCCTTAAACAAATCTTTATCAATCATTTCTCTTATTGATTCAATAAGAGATTTTTGATTTTCGCTTGCATAGTCAATTATTAACTGTAGTGCCTTATTACCTATTCCTCTTCTAGGAACGCTTATAGCTCTTTCAAAAGAAATATAATCATTCTCATTCACAAGAACTCTTGCATAGGCTAATATATCTTTTATTTCCTTTCTTCCAAAAAAAGCCATTCCTTTTATAATTTGACAAGGAATATTGTTAGCCATTAATTCCTTCTCAAAATTCCTAGATAGAGAATGATTTCTATATAAAATAGCTATTTGCTTGGGACTTAATTCTGAAAGAAGTTCTTTAATTTTATCAACAACATATCTAGCTTCTTCTTTATCATCTACTGCATTATAGTGAATTATTTTACTTCCTTCTCCCCTGTTTGACCAAAGTTTCTTAGGATGTACTTGAGGATTATTTGAAATCAAAGTGTTAGCACCATTGAGAATATTTGTAGTAGATCTAAAATTTTCTTCAAGTTTTACAACCTTTGCTTTGCTAAAGTCTTTGTTAAACTCTAAAATATTTCTAATATCAGCCCCTCTCCACTTATATATAGACTGATTGTCATCTCCAACAACTACAATATTTTTTTTCTTTTTTGTAAGCTTTGAAATAAGGAAATATTGAGCCTTATTTGTATCTTGGTACTCATCAACCATAACCTCATGAAATCGATTTATGTATCTTTCTAAAATATCTTCTCTTTTTTGAAAAAGATCGTTGACATTTAATATAAGATCATCAAAATCCATTGCATTATTTAATTTAAGTAGATTGTTATATGACTCATATATATGCCACTCTACTTCTGATTTTTTATTATATAATTCTTTTTTATAATCATCTGGAAGTGATAATTTTCTTTTAACTGATGATATAAATTGATAAAATGATTCAACAGTATCATATTTATTAGAAAAAGTTGGATCATTTTTTAAATCCTTTATCAAGTTTCTTATTAGCTTTTTCTGATCTTCAGTATCATATATTAAAAAATGATTTGTATAGCCAAGTTCCTCTGCATATATTCTTAAAATTTTTACACATATAGAGTGAAAAGTACCGACCCACATGTTTTTAGTATCACAATTGATATTTTTTTCAATCCTGCTTTTCATTTCCTTGGCTGCTTTATTAGTAAATGTAATTGCAAGAATAGATCTAGGATCAACTCCTCTCTCTTGAATTAAATATGCAATTCTAGATGTAAGGGTATGTGTCTTTCCGCTTCCTGCACCAGCTAATATGAGCATCGGTCCATGTGGCTCAACAACTGCCTCTTTCTGTCTTTTATTGAGATTATCTAAATTCATCTTCTTCATCCTTCATAGAAATTTGTCTTTTTAAAAGCAATAACTCGACTTGATCATTTCTTACTTTTTTTCTGAGCTTTTCATTTTCCTCTTTTAATTTAGCTATATTCTGTCTTGAATCATAAACAATGTGTTGTAGTGCATTCTTAAAAGCAAAGTCGTGAAGTTTTGGCTCTTCAAATATTTCTCTGCCATTATCATATACCTCAATTATCTTATCGCTTGTCTCTTCAATTTTCTTATCTGCATAGTACTTTAATCTATTAAATAGAAGAGTTGCAGTAACTGCAATTATAATTATAAGAGCTGTCAATTCATATATGTGAGTAATCAGCATATCTTTAAATAATTCATCTCTATCTTTAAGTACATCTCTTACTGCTGACCTTATAATCTTATATCCTAGTGAGATATTTAAAGAATCGATTTTCTTAACAGATACAAAGTAATCTGCATCTACTTTACTTCCATTTAGTTCACTATATCTTTGGTTTTCTTGAATTTCTGAATTTCCATCTCTATCAAATACAATTATATTTTTATCCATTCTTGATATCGTATTCAATATGCTGATTGTACTTTTGTATATATACTGATCTAAATTTGACTTGAGAACTACCTGATAATCTCCTATTTGGTACTTCTTAAATATATTCTGATCTAGTTTTAATTTTGAATCATTTCCCATCTCAAGAAATTTATCTTGATCAAATCCTATATTTATATCCTGTGACTTTATAGATATATCTATTGAGTATTCTTCCTTAATTCTATCTATATATCTAACTATATCTCTATAATTTGCACCAGAAATAATCTGATATCTCAATTCCCTATTTATATTCTCAAAAGTATCATCAAGTGAAATTTCAGCACTCTCAACTCTATTCTGAATACTATTTACATAGAGATCTATTTTCTGATTTATCTGATTGAAAACTTCTCCCTCTAATTTAGTTTCATAATTTTTGCTATCTTTGACATGCTTTGAATATATTACATTTATCCATAAAAAACCAAGTATTATAAAAATGGATAAAAGTATAACTATAAATATCTTGAAGTACTTCCTAATAAAGGCCTCATTGAACATATTTTTCATACTCCTGTTTTAAATAGCTAACCACACTGGCTCTTCTTATTATTCCAATAAAAATCCCCTGATCATCTACAAGTGGAATAAAATTCTGTGATGTAGATAGCCTATACACATCATCAAATGTTGCTGTTATATCTAAACATTGATAATTTCGCTTAATAGGTATGTCTCTAACTCTTATTTTCTCAATAGAATCTAAATTTAATCCTGAAGAGACAATCTTTCTAAGCAAATCTCCTTCACTTATTGTCTGAAAAAAACTTCCATCTCTATTTAATACAGGAAGAGTAGTATACCCATAATATGTCATCTTCTCAATAAGTTGTCTTATTGTTGCATCCTCAAATTCATAAACTAACTCATTTTTGGGAGTTAAAAGTGTAAATATATTCATTTAAACCTCAAACTTTAAAAGTTCACAATTATCAATTTTAAGCTTTGGAACTTCGTGGGGTTCTAAATTTAGCAAAATAGCCCTAAATGCCCTGCTGATTCCCCCGTGGCTAACTACAAGCACATTTCGATAATTGCTCTTTTTGATGTCCTCTAAAAAATCATTAATTCTCTTCTTCATATCTCTAAAAGTTTCAACATTTAACTTATCATAATTCTCATCTAGGTATCCATCATGAAAAGAATAGCCATAATCTTCGACTTTATCCATTGAAACTCCTTCTAATTCTCCATATCTTCTCTCAATAACTCTCTGATCAAAAACTCTAGGAGCATTTATACCTTCTGTAGCATACAACATAGTTTTATATGTCCTGCCAAGAGGTGAATAGACTATGTAGTCAATATCCAAATCTTTAATTTTGCTATTTACTTCCTTAGCCTGTCTAACTCCTTCTTCATTTAGTTCAATGTCAATAACTCCCTGAATTAGACCTCTTTTGTTATAATCTGTCTGCCCGTGTCTTAAAAAATATATATTCAAAATTTCCTCCATATACCACTTCAATTATACCCTTTTTTATATCTAAAGACTAAGTTTTTGCACTATTTCCACTTTTTAGGGTATAATGTATCTATATTTGTGAAAAGAGGTAATTATGATAGTACAAACTAATTCAGAAACTGTACAAGAAATAAAGAAAATTATAGAACAAAATCCAGAAGAACCAAAATTTGTAAGAATATACCTTGCTGGTATGGCTTGCAGTGGTCCAGCTTTCGGTCTAACTCTTGATGAAAAAAGAGATGACGATGAAACTTTTGAATTTGAAGATCAAGAATTTATAATGCAAAAGGATGTTCAAAAACAATTCGGAGATATGATTGTAGAGTTTGTTGGTGGCGGTTATAAAGTAGTACCTGTAAATCAACTACCTAACCAATGTGACTCTTGCTCATATTGTGGTTAACATGTTTGAAGATATCAAGCAGAGAAGAAGCATAAGGAAATTTACAGGAGAAGAAATAGATAGAAATCTATTAAACGAAATACTCCTTACTGCTCCTCAAGCTCCTTCTGCAAGAAATAACCAGTTAAGAAGATATACTGTACTTACAGGTAAGTCCAAAATAGAAGAGTTATATACTTCAATAGCTAAGGTTCTTGAAAGAGAAAATTACTCTTTCTTTAACGCTTCAGCAGCTGTCATAGTCAGCGTTCCTAAAGACTACGAATTTGGAGATTTAGATGGAGCGTGCGCTTTAGAAAATTTAATGCTTGCAAGTTCTATTGCAAATTTAGGAAGTGTATGGATAAATCAGCTTCGTGATATATGTGACAACACCCATATCAGAAAGTTGCTAAATTCATACGAAATTCCCCAAGATCATAGAGTTGTAGGTATATGTGCTATAGGAGTTCCTGAAAAGGAAAATAAGAGCATCAAAAATTCAAAAGAAGTAATACACTGGGTAAAATAATAAAAGGTCATCAGATGATGACCTTTTTTGTTTAGCTTAATTACTAGATGCATGCAAAGCGGCAACTTGTGCTTCTCCACACGCCTTATTTATCTGATATGGCTTACCTGTTAAATCTCCAACAGCATAGAGCCCACTATACTTAGTTTGAAAATTTCTATCGACTTCAACATGTTCTGAAGCCTCAAGTCCTGGAACTAGTTGAGAAGCTTTAACTGCATCCTTTATAAAGAAAAACCCGTCTGCTTCTATCTCTCTTTTATTAGTTAAAATTTTTCTTGCCTTAGTATCTCCAAGTATTTCTATAGGTCTCTCTTTTATTACTTCAATACCTTCTCTAAGTTCTACTTCTCTTCCTATCATATTTATAAATACCGTGGAGCTAGCTACCTCACTTATAAAATTAGCTTCTTCTACTGACTCTAGATTATAACCTACTACTACAACTTTTTTCCCATGGTAGAGGGCTGCATCACATGTAGCACATGTTCCAACTCCTCTTCCTAAAAATTCATCTTCTCCCTTTACACTTGATCCAAGATGAACGCCTGTAGCAAGTATGACCTTTTGAGCTGTGAAAACCTCATTATTTCTTGTCAATATGTTGAAATTTTCAGGCATTATATATACGCCTTCAACAAAGCCCTCAACATGATCTATATTTTTAAATTTCTTAATATGAGAATAAAATTTATCTAGTAATTCCTGACCTGTAACATTTTCAATTCCTAAGTAATTGTTTACATGTTTTGTCTTAATAAGTTTTTCACTTAAAAACTTAGGACCTAACATAATTACTTTTTTATTTCTAATTGCTGCATTAATCGCAGCACTCATTCCAGCAGGACCACTTCCAATTATTGCAATATTATAGTGATTTTGCATAATATTCTAATTTTTCTTTTATAATTCCTTCTGGATTAAATCCAACTAATCTCTCAACTAAAACACCATCTTTAAAGATAATCATAGTTGGAACAGCTGTTACATCATATTCTAGAGCTAGACTTCTGTTTTGATCAATATCAAGTCTCCAAATGTGGATGTCATCAGAAACCTTTTCTGAAAGCCCCTCTAATACAGGAGATAGCATCTTACATGGTCCACACCATGTTGCAAAAAAATCAACTAGATGAACTCCCTTTGATTCTAAAATTTCTTTATTAAAGTTATCTTGCATTAATTCACGCATCATAATTCCTCCTCAATTATTAAGTAATTCTACCCAGCAATTGAGCAATTAATCACGAAAGTTGAGATCTCTCCTTACACCACTCATTACAGCTTCTAAGACTCCTCCTGCTATAGCCCTTGCAACTGAAGAGATTTCGAAACATTCCTTTGAAGTTATATTCTGATTTATTGAAGCGATTACTTGGTTTTCAACTATTGGACAATTTGGATGTGATAGCCCTGTTATAACTCCACTCTTAGGTGCTCTTATAGGAACTCCTCCAACCTCACCTATTATATCTCCCTCATTTATAGATTGAGATATTTTATAGTCTGTCTTAAGATGTCCACTACTTGGCGAGTTTATCAAGATTTCTGTAGGCTCGTTTTCCTTCTCTATTGCAGTACCATAACTATAGACTCTACCTAAATTTCTACCTAAATTTGTCTCAACTACAAAATCTACATCTACTCCTGCTATTTTGCCATATCCAAGAGAAATTGTAGTTAGTGCCATATCTAATCTCATATCTACATTCATTGAATTTGTAGCATCTATTACAGCTGTAGGTGTCAACTTCTCAATTAATTTTCCATCTTTATCAACTACTACTGGAACTATTTTTTGATTTAAGGTTTTATATATTTCTCTATATCCTTCACACTTAAGTGCAAGTCTCTTCTCAACATTTGTCTTGCCTTCATATACAGCATTGGCAAAACTAAGCGTCCTATGTATCATTGTTGGATTTTCTTCTTCTAAGCATATTACAAAGAAACCGCTAGATATAAGTCTCTCTGCCACTGCAGTTGCAACTTCTCCAGCTCCGCATATAATTACTAGATTTCCGTTTTTAAGTAGCCATCTATATCTGTCATCCTTCTCATCGACATCTTTTAATAGAGAACTACTTTCTACTTCATATGTTCTAAAACTATCATTTAATTCATTTGTTATTAAATCTGTAACTCCCTTTTCCTTATTTAGTGTAAGCAATTTGTCTCTGAATTTATTTGGAAATATTGAAGGCTGTCTATATCCCTTGTCAGTCTTTGAAATAATTACCTTTTGATTATCTCTTTGATAGTCATCAATCATTGAATTTATATATTGAGTTGTAAGGTCTGGTTGATCGGCAACAAAGAACATGTAATCAGAATTTGGATCAACTCCCTCAATCCCCTTGATAATAGAAAAAGAGTGTCCCTTTTGTGGTTCTTCATTATATATGGGGTTAAGTCCAAACTTTTCAATTAACTCTAAAATTTGTTTGTCATGGTATACAACCGCAACCTGATCTAAGTTACTTGCCTTAATTGTCTTAAGTATCTTCTCAAGAAGTGTCTCACCTGCAAAATCTTCAAGCAATTTGTTCTTTCCATATCTAATTGATAATCCAGAAGCTAATATAATTCCAGTAATCATATACCTTCACCTCCTATATAGTAAAAATGATGAGTAATACCCATCATTATATAGTTTGCATCTCAGAGAAATTCTCAACTTCCTGTCTCTCAGGAAATCTATAGAGATTTTTATATTTCTTATATTCCATCCTAAATTGAGGATTTAATCTCTTTACTTCATGTAAATATTGGTGTATCTCAAATACATCTAAGTTAACTTCAATCATCTTTACTGCAATATTAGAACAGTGGTCTGCTATTCTCTCTAAACTAGTAGTAATGTCACTTAGAACTAAGCCGCTATCTACAGAACAAATGCCGGCTTTTAACCTGCCAATATGTCTATCCTTAATTGAATCGTGAAGCTCATCTATTACTTCTTCAAGTGGCTCAATTAGAACAGCCTTATCCATGTCACTATTCTTAAATACCTCTAGTGAGTTGCTCACTATTTCCTTAGTTGCACTGGAATATATTTCTAATTCATTTAGTGCCTGCTCTGTAAATACAAGATTTTCTTCACTCATCTGCTCTGCTGCTTGAGCAATATTTAAAGCTAAATCTCCAATTCTTTCTATGTCACTTATGCTATATAGTAAAAATGTGAGCTTTCTATTTAATTTGACATTAGACTTTAAAGATGGCATGCTAACTAGATATGTACCTAATCTATCTTCATATCTGTCAATTCTTGCCTCTAAATCCTTGATTTCATCAAATTTCTTATGATCAAAATTCTTAATTAAATCTACTGAATCCTCTAAATTTTTCTTAGAGAGTTCAAACATAATTCCCGCTAAATAATAACATTGATCAAGAGCTATACTTGGAGTTGCTAATAATCTCTCATCAAGTCTTGCAAATTCCTCATATACATCAAATCTGTCCTTAGTAGCTGGTACGAGTTTCTTAGTTAAGCTCTCAAGTACGTTTCTCATAGGAAGTAAAACTATAGTAGTTATAACATTAAAACTTGTATGAACTACAGCTATTCCAAAGGCATTTGCCTGTGAATCCATAAACGCAAAAGGCCTGATTGCATGAATTATATAAAAACCAGCCATAAATATAACTGTACCAAATAAGTTAAATAATAAGTGAACTGTAGCTGCTCTTTTTGCGTTTTTCTTAGCACCAATAGTTGACAACATTGCTGTTGCACAAGTACCAATGTTTTGACCCATGATTATAGATAGCACGGATGAAAAATTTATTGCTCCTGTAGCCGATAGAGCTTGAAGAATACCTACTGAAGCAGATGAGCTTTGAATTACAGCAGTCAAGATTGCTCCAGCTATGATGCCTAGTATTGGATTAGAGAATATTGTAAATAATTCTATAAATTCTGGAACTTGAGCTAATGGCTTCATTGCCCCACCCATTATCTCCATTCCAAACATAAGTATTGCAAAGCCAACAAGAATTTTCCCTAAATTCTTTGTCTTCTGTTTCTTGCTAAAAATAATTAAAAAGACACCTACTAATGCAAAAATAGGAGAAAAAGATTTAGGTTTGAGCATTCTTAAAAAGAAATTGTCACTTGAAATACTAGCTAAACTAAGTATCCAAGATGTAATAGTTGTACCTATATTTGCTCCCATTATAACTACAATTGCCTGTGATAGTTGCATAATACCTGCATTAACTAAACCAACGACAATTACAGTTGTGCCTGAAGATGTCTGAAGTAGAGCTGTGATTCCAATTCCAAGTGCTAGTGCTTTAAAAACATTTGAGGTAAGTGCCTGCATAATGCTTTGAATCTTTGAGCCAGATATCTGTCTTAAATTGTGACTCATCGTATCCATACCATATAGGAAGAATGCAAGTCCACCAACCATAGTTAGAACATTAAAAAAATCCATATACTATCCTCTTTTCACTACGTTAATTGTAACATAATTAAAAGAATTTAGTTGTTAAAATTAATGAAAAAAGAGAAGTTACCTATCTAATTGGTACTTCTCTTGTGCTTTTATAAAATTTATAATAGGAGATATTTCAAATGAAACATCTGATGAAACTTTAAGTTCATTAGCTAGTCTTTTTTGTTCATTATCCAAATAACAGATTGCATTTGTAAAACAACTCTTAGATGTTCTATTTTTACTTGCTAATTTTATAAATTCATCAAATATATCTCTTAAATCTATTAAATCTTGATTGTATGAAATTTTAAGTAGCATCCTAAATTTGCCGATACCACTTTCTACAAATTCAAAATCTGGAATATTTCTTGTAATTCCATTTGCATATCCTGCTTCGACTTTTTCTATTCCTTTTAAATTATAGAAATGTCTTTGAGTTTCTATAAAATCTCCACAGTAAAGAAATATCGTCTTCAATCTATCTCTCCAAACTCCAAAATATCAGAAAGTTCGTAGTCTTTTAAAACTCTAAAGATCTTTCTATCTAAAGTATTTATATACTCACTAGCTTTATTTGGCTTTATTTGAAACATTTTACATATCTCAATAGCTGTTATTACATCTTTACCAAATAATCCAAGCCTAACTGAAGCTATCTCTAATTCTTGTGAGCTCAGATTATCACTTAATATTTTTTCTATTTTAGATTTATCTATTTGTACATCTGATAAAGACATTTAGCCCTCTCCTGTTCATCTTTAAGAGAATTGATTATAACTATCTCTCTATTTTGATATTCACTCAAAAGTCCTTCATCCTCTAGTACTTTCTTTAAATGAAGTGCTGTTGCATAGTTTCCATCATATATTTTTGCATTTATAAAATACTCTTCTATCAGTGATTTAAAGAATAAAAAATGTGTGCAACCAAGTACAACTGCATCATATTTTTGCCTATCTAAATTTAACTCTTTAAAGTAATTAAAAACTAAATCTTTTCTGAATTCACCTTTTTCTGCAAACTTTACCAGCTCTCCAGCTGAAACAGAATCATATCTTGCAGAAGATGGCATCTTTAGTAGCAATTCATTGTACTTTTTATTTTTTATAGTATATTCTGTTGCAAGCACGAGTATTTTCTTATTTACTGAAGCTGGCTTTATTGCAGGCTCCATTCCAATTATAGGAATACTATAAGTATCTCTTAACTCCTTGATAGCTGCGCTTGTTGCAGTATTACATGCTACAACTATTGCCTTGGCTCCTTTTTCTATAAGAAATTCAACAATTTTAAAGCTTAAATCTGTAATTTCTCTTTTCGATCTATTTCCATATGGAGCATTTTTGCTATCTCCAAAATATATGAAATTTTCCTTTGGAAGTACTTCTGAGAGTGATTTAAGCACAGTTAAACCACCGTGACCAGAATCAAAAACTCCTATACTTGATTGCATTTTTACCCTCTGTTATAATTAGTAAGAAGTGAGGTATAGATGAATTACACCATTGATAAATTGATAAGTCATAGTAACAATAAATATTTTCTAGTACAAAAGATAGCTGATAAAGCTAGAGACCTTAAGAACGATGATTCTTATACCCTAGGCTATAAAGCTATAAATCAAGCTATCAACTATTTTGCTGATGAAATTGAAGGTACAGAAGAAAAGGAAGTTGATCAGCCCCAACAAGAACAAATAGAGCTATAGGCTCTATTTTTTTTCTTAAAATACCTTTAAAAAAGCTCCTGCAAATCCAGCAATAAATATATAGAAAATTGGATGTATTTTTACTTTAAATATTACTAGAAGTAGCATAAATCCAAAGATAATTGAGTATAAATTCATCTGATTTTCAACTATAAATATCTTTGATGAAAGCTGAATGATTGAAGCACATATCATAGCCAGTGAGCAAGCTCTCATTCCGATAAATGCTCTATTAACATATTTATTTTCTCTAAAACTCTTTAAAATATTGTAGATTATAATAATTATAATTATGCTTGGAGTTATTTCAGAGATTGTAGCAACAATACCTCCAAAAACCCCACTGTGGTGATAGCCAACATATGTAGCAGTATTTATACCTATAGGTCCAGGACTGCTTTCAGCTACTGCAACCATGTGAATTATATCTTGAGAATTTATCCAATCTACTCTATTTGCCAATTCAAATAGAAATGGCAAAGTCGCAAGTCCACCACCGATAGAGAAAAGTCCTATTTTGAAAAATTCTAATACTATCTCTATCATTTTTCACCTCTTATAAATAAAATAGAGAATACTCCACTTCCAATTACTAAGATCGGTGCTGAAACATTAAATTTTAACATAAGTATTAATACTACTATAAATATAAAAAGGCTAAGGTAATTCTTAATTGCACTAGATGATAGTTTATATACTGAGTAAACCATTAAACTTATAACAGCAACTTTGATTGCTGATAATGCATTTTTAAACCACTCAAGATATATTAGGTTATCTAAAAATGAAGCTATAAGAAGTATGACCATTATTGATGGTGCAACAATGCCAAGTGAGGCAACAATTGCACCTACAATTCCCCTTTGTTTCATCCCTACAAATGTAGCAGTATTTACAGCTATAATCCCTGGAGTACTTTGACCAATTGCAAAGTAATCCATCAGCTCTTCTTTACTAACCCAATTTTCTCTATCAACTAATTCTCTTTCAAGAATTGGAAGCATGGCATATCCGCCTCCAAATGTAGTCAATCCTATTTTGAAAAATGTAGTAAATAGTCTAATTAACATTACATAAGCGGTGCAACTATACGCACCATCCTCCCTATAACTCTTTGCCACAACGGGAATAGATAGTATTTATTTATATCTATATTTGTGGACTTATCAAACATATCCAAGAAGTCCTTCTTTATATCTTCAATTTCAGCTCCATTGTATATATATAAGCCACACTCAAAGTGAAGAAATAGACTTCTATAATCCAAGTTTACAGTTGAAACTGTAGCTCTTATATCATCACTTATAAGAAGTTTAGCGTGCACAAATCCAGGTATATACTCATATATTTTTACACCGGCTTGCAATAATTCTAAGTAGTAACTTCTTGATGTAAAAAATACCGTTTTCTTATCTGGAATATGTGGCATGACAATTCTTACATCAACCCCTCTTGAAACTGCATAAACTATCTCTTCTTTTAATATTTCATCAATTATTAAGTATGGGGTTGTAAACCATACATAATCATGAGCATTTTGCAAAGTATGAATTATAGTTCTTCTTGAAGTTGATAGATCATCAAATGGATTGTCTGAATAACCTATTATATGCCCATCTTTATACTGATGTTCTTGTTCCTGATTTATATACTTTCTGTACTGACTTACTTCTATCTCGCTATCCCAATTCCACATTGAAAGAAACATTGTTGTGTAACTGTCTACTACTTTTCCACTAAATCTAATTCCAACATCCTTCCAATGACCAAATCTCTTCTTAGCATTGATATACTCATCAGCAATATTAAAGCCACCTGTAAATCCAACTTTACCATCTATAATTACCAATTTTCTATGATCTCTATGATTCATATAAAATGACAATTTAAGTTTTATAGGCATAAATGTCTTGGCATTGATTCCATAGGATTTTAATTCTTCAACTATGCGATTTCTTCCAAAGTTAAATTCATTGCTTCCATCAATTAAAAATCTTACCTCAACTCCTTCACTTGCCTTCTTCTTTAATATACTTACAAGTGAATCGTACATAATCCCCTTTTCTACTATAAAGTATTCAAGAAAGATAAATTTAGTTGCTTTATTTAATTCCTTTAGCAAATCTGCAAAGGCCTTCTCTCCTATATCATAGTACTTTAGACCTTCGTTTTTATATACTGGAAACTGTTGATTGTTATATAGATAGTTTGCAAGTTGTACTTCAGATCTGCATTTCTCATTTAGCTCTTTAAAGTTATCACTTTGATTATCTATATTTTTAAATCCCAACTTGGTATGCATATCTAAATTATCTGCTATCTTCTTCTGTCTCTTATCTAGTTTAACTCCTAGATATATCATCAGACCAAATATTGGAACAAGCAGAACAAAAGTAGTCCATGCTATTTTGTACATCGACTCCATCTTCTGGTTGACTATTACAATTACTGCAAGAACTTCTAAAAATATCAATAGACCACCAAATTGATCAAATCTTATGTCTAAATATTCTAATAATAAATAGTAAATATAATACTGGAATATAAATAAAAATAGTGCTCCAAGTATCTTAAGCGTACTATATCTTTTTTCCTTACTTTTCATTCTACCTCTTTAAAAAATTATATCACAAAAATGTAATTTTCAATAAAATAAAGAGGTCTGATTATAATACCTTTAGAGTACACGCTAAATAAAAAGTATACTATACTTAATTTAGCAAACTCCGGAGGTATTATTTTTTATGGGAAAACACACTAAAAGAACATTAGAAGAAAAAATAAAGATTG
>JAEZUZ010000035.1 GCA_023443345.1 Bacillota bacterium | reverse complement strand
TAAGAGTCCCGAATTGATGAAACATATAAAAGAATATATTGGGAATACTACCTGTAAAACATATAGTATTAATCTATAACAAAGATTTACAAAATGAAATTAAGTCGTGAGGGAGCGATTTATTTCCAAAATAAAGGCAGTATCTAGTGATAAGTAAGAAAATCTAAAATGAGGTTGTACATTTGAAATTTAAAAATTATTTGTTCGATTTATATCCCAAGTATCCAATAGGATTTAATTTAGAGACAAGAAAAGATCCCGATGTGTGTAGCAAAGAACTTTATGATGACATAACAAGAATTTTCTTTAGTGAAAAAGGATTGAAGAAACTGGGTCTTAATTCAATCGAAAGTAAGTGCCAAAATTTTGGCCATGGAGATTTCTATACATTATTTATTGATGGTGATGAGTATTTATTGTCATCAGATTATATAGGTGCCTCTGTTTATTGGGCAAAACAAGCAGGATTATCTGATGAAGATATTATTGAATGCTTAATGATTTCTAGGACTATTGGAGGTCATATAGTGTTTCCAAGAGGTCAAGGAATGACAATAAATCAAGCTAGAGGTGGCAAAAAAGGATACTATGATAGATTTGATTTAACGCTTCTTGCAATAAAGAAATGGTATTTAAAAGATATTTCAAAAATAAATTATGCGATTGAAAATTATAGAAACTGGTTTTCTTTATTTAAAACATTCGATGAGTTTATATCATTTTTTATGCTAGAGAGTTTTCTGCATAATGGATCTATAATCGATTTACTTTCTTCAGATTTAGAAAAAGAAGAGATAGAACTGCTAGAAAGTGAAGAAATATCTATTCCAAAAGATAAAGAGGAGTATAGAAGATATTTCAATAACAGCAATAAAATTATTAAAGATAGAACAGAGAAATTACTTTCAATCTAATTAAAAGTTGTATATATGAAAACATCTACGTGAAATAAAGTAGATGTTATTAATAGCAAATAAAAGTTCATAATAAATGGGCATTCAATAAAGAAATGCCCATTTTAAATTTATATTTCTATAAAATTATTTCAAAATAGCTCTATATCCATTTATATTATCGCCTGTGATTGTAATAAAATATGACTTACCAAATTCTAATTTCAATGATATTGGATCTATATGCTTTGTTATATTATCTGGATATACATTTTCAAAGTTGGGTGGTACATATTCAGTTATGATCCTAAGTTTCATTGATAATTCAAAAGGATCAGAAATATTATTTAGTTCATTTTTGTTCCATACTACAATGTTATCTGAATCATGTTTAATCAATGACCTATCAGCGTTTGCTATGCCTGCGCTATATTTTTGATTTCCTATTTCATAATCATAGACTATTAATCCAATATCTTCTTTTGTGTCCAATTGAATATGTAGAGCTATTTCATCATTAGATGGAACGTACTCTTTATAAGACATATATTTATAAATTACAAAGATTACTCCTAAAACAATTACTATAACAGCAGCAATTTTAATTCCTTTTTTATTCATTAGATCTCCTATTAGTATTTTTTATTATACATCAATTTTATAAAGTGGAATAAAAAGAGGGTATAAATTTATAAAAGGGAGGATGAAATGAATAAAAAACTTTTAAAGTACATAGTTTATATTTTTATCTTAATAATACTATATTATATTATTCCCAAGATATTTTCAAAAAATGATGGTTCTGCAGAGTTTTTTATATTGCTCATACTTACACCTATAGCTATTCTACTACTATCTATCTTCTATGGAATAAAATATGGATTAGATTTACTTATACCTATTATCACAGTCATGATGTTTATAGTGGCAGTTTTTACAATATATAATTCATCTGCTCTTATATACTTAGTGATATATGGAGTGATAGCTCTTGTAGGAAATTTTTTAGGAAGTTTATTTTATAAAATTAGAAAATAATTAAAAGAACAGTCGAATAAAACATAAACTATAAAAAGTTTAATGAAAGAGAATTAGTAGCTTTAACTGAGAACATAGATGATAAATCAGATACATTAAAGAGAAACTTCTAAGAAGATTAGTGAGAAAGATGATTTAGTTCTAGGAACTAAAGCTGCAGCTGCTGTGTTAATCAAAGCTATTTTAAAAGTTTTTGCAGGCGTTGTTATTTATAGTACAACTCACTATACTGCATCTAAAGTAATTGAAAAACTAAAGAAAGATCAAAATAGCATAAAGTATTACTCTGCAGATATATATAATAATGATGTCTATCTTAGTTCAGCTATTAAATCTAAAAGGGATGCAGTTAATAGATTAAAATATGGGGAGATGTTTTTACTATATCCTCTAAATATGCCTATGATAACTGTAAAAAAAACAAAGTAAAGCACATTGTTTCTTTATTTAAAGGATTACTATGAACTACTTAAATAATAATTATGTAAATATATCTCAATATCAAAAAACCAAATACAATGAAATTCTAAATATTGTGTTGGAATTATGTTCTAGGTTTGAGATAGTAGAAGAATATGGTGATTTAGAAATTGATAAATTAGAAATCTTTCACGATTTAATTCAAGTAAAACGGTCTAATCAGTGGCCAGGAACTGTATCAAAAGGATCCAAAGCATATGTTTATTGCTTTGAAATAACAAAAAATACAGAAAAATTTTTAAGTAAATACAATAGCTTTTTTATTTATGATAAACTTTCGATATCAACTAGAGCTTTTGATGATCAATCAGATTACAGTTTTTTTGAAAAAGGAACTGGAGATTGTCTATTATTTACTATTACTCATGAAGGAGAAGTATTCTTAAGGGAAGATATTTACGACATATATTTTTAGAAGAAAACCTTCAATATTAGAGTATTACATGAACCTTTTAGAAAATATGTTAATTTTATAAAAGACGATTAGGGGATCTAATCGTTTTTTTATATTCAATTATTATTTGAAAAACAAAAATATCAGGAATATTATTATATATTCTATACTATGACATTTTTAAATTGCTTTTGATTAAAGACTTATAAGGATTGTAATCATAGACCAATAAAGCAATATCTTCTTTTGTATTAAACTCAATTCATTCTAGTAAGGAAACTAACATTAAAACATAAACAATCAGTTTATAAAACCTAAAATTTTAATAGGGAGGTTTTATGAAAAAGTTTTTAAAAGTATTTTTAATATTTACACTGATTGTAGGGGTTTTAGTACCTAATTTTACTTATGCACAAGAGTATGAATCAAATACTCTGATCTTAGGTGAGAGATATGATATAGAGGATCAGGAATGGAAATTTGAGGATGGAAACGGCAATTTGTTTACTGAGAGCGGAGTTTCTAAGCAATATATGAATGAGGTAGAAGATGACAATATAGTCTTTTGTCTACATATGTGGAGGTCTAATAGTACGTATGGAAGTGAAGGAGAAGGATATAAGAAATTTGAAGGAGAAGAGATAGATAGTGAAGAATTAATGGAATCAAATTTAGAAGGAGAAGATATCTTAGGGGTAGTACCTCCTGTGGCTAAAGAAGAACATAAAATGCCATATTCTGATGAGTTAAAGGAGAAATTATCAGATATTACATATGTAGGTTGGAATAATTCAGAAAAGACAAATAAGGATTATTTCTATACGCAGGTTATGATCTGGGAAAACTTAGGTATGCAAGCCACAGGAGATACAAAGGAAACAGAAAGTTATAAAAATTATAGCAAGTGGAAAAATGATAGGATTTCAGAAATAGAAAATATAAATAAGAAGCCTGAATTTACACATGAGAATTTAACTTATGATGATAGTAGTAATAGCTATAAATTTACAGATATAGCAGGTGATAGTGTAATTGAGCTAGATGACAAAAATGATGTACTAAAAAATTATTATGTCGAGAGTGAATATATAAATACTTCTGTAGTAGATAACAAATTAGTGCTAGATGTAGACAATAAAGAGGTAGATTCAAAAATAAAACTAGTATCTAAAAAGAGAGATTTTTATGGAGTTAATACTGTTTACTGGAAAAATAATGCATATCAGGCATTTGGGCTTTTTAAATATAGCAATTACAATACATTAGATTTAATTCTAAATTTGGCAACTACAAATATAAAGGTAAACAAAGAAGATATAGATTCTTCAGAATTATTGGAAAATGCAGAAATAGGTCTTTTTGATGAAAATGACAATCTTATATCGAAAACTTTTACAGATTCTAATGGAGAGGCAAAGTTTGAAAATATAAAAAAGGCGAGATATAAAGTAAAAGAGATAAGTCCACCAGAAGGTTATATAAAAAGTGATGAAGAAGTTGGATTAGATATAAGAGGATTAGATGATGCAAATAAAGAGGTAGTAATAAAAAATAAGAAAAAGCCAAAGCTACTAGTAAATAAAGTTGATAGTAATGGAATATCTCTAAAAGGTGCTCACCTTGGAATATATGATGATAGTGGAAAGATGATTTATGATTGGATATCTGATGGAAGTACAATGGAATTTAGTGAATTAGATCCAGATAAGACATATACAATTAGAGAGTTAGAAAGTCCAGATGGATACTTAAAAAACAATGATATCAAGTTTAAAACAGATAGAGATAGAGTTGAGGTTGAAGTTGTAAATAATCCGACAATAGTTACTGTAAAAAAGCTAGATCAGTCTGGGAAATTGCTACCTGGTGCAAAACTTGCAGTATTAGATAAGAACGGAAATACTTTAGAGAGCTTTATAAGCGATGGCACTCCCAAAGTTATAAGCGGACTTAAGTATGGAAGTTATATATTAAGAGAGATAGAGGCACCTGAAGGTTTTGAAAAATCTAGAGATATAGAATTTATAGTTGATAAAGATACTTCAGACCTAGAGATAAGTCTTACAAATAATAAACTTACAATCATACCAAGTTTGCCAAGCACAGGAATAAACTATATGGGTAGTTCTCTAGCAGTTTTAATGCTTTTACTCTCAACTTTTATATTTAAATTTAAAAAGGTAAATAAAAATATATTTTCTACGTTATATAGCTATATAGTAGGAACATTAAACTTTATTTTGATTCTTATAGAAACTAATAGTAGAGATATAGATAAAACAGCCACGATAGGGAGATATGATTGACATATCTCCCTTTAAATTTGAATAAAAGTATTTGTGAGTGATATAATATTAAAAACAATAAATTAAGGAGATAAGTATGGCACTGAGAAATGGAGTTTATAGAACTAGAAGAATTGTCCTATATGTAATCCTGGTGTGTATATTATTGCTATTGATGTTTGCTCTTAAGGGTTGTGTATCAAAACTTATTGGCTCTAAGGGAAATTCCTTAGGAGATGTAGTTGATAGAGATAATGATCAGCAAAAAGTAATAGTAAATAAGGATTTAGCAACAATATTTGATGAAAATTTAGAATTAGAAGTAGGTAAACCAAGTAAGGGAGAAATCCTAGACTACTATGGATATTCAACAAGTGGAAATACAAAATATTTCAAAGTAAAGTATAAAGAAAAAATAGGTTTTATATCTTCAGAAGTATCAGAGATAATTGAAAAAAATCAGATAAATTCTGTTATAAATCATGAAGTTTCATCTAATGAAACGTTTGAGAGTATTGCAAATAAATATACAATAGACAAGGAAATTCTAAAGATATTTAATCAGGCCAAAACTCAAGAACCATCTTCAGGTATTACTTTGAGAATTCCTCTTAAAAATGCAAATATAGATTCTGAATTTGATTTTAATAACAATGGCTATACCGACTCTAGAGACTTCCTTATAGGTGCTTTAAGAGATGAATATTTCAACCCAGAGTTTATAGAAGATCAAAGCATTCAGGGATATGCCCCTCAAAACTTAGGAGGTTCTGTAGATGTTCTTATAAGAGCTTTTACAGAGGCTGGCTATGATATAAGAGAGATGATTAAAGAAGATATGATGGCCCATCCAGATAACTATCAATATAAGACAAATATTGAAGATGAGAGTTTTAGAGATATAGACATACTCCATACTTTTATATCTTCCTATGCAAAGACTCTATCAGTAGATATAACAAAGTCAAGTGAGTGGGCAGAAGGAGACATTGTATTTTTTAAAGATCAGAAACATGTCGGAATAGTACTGGGTGTTCCTGGACCTAAGGGACAGCCATTAATTATACATCACCATGCTAAGAATAGAGACTACGATATAACTTCCAAAGACGGATTTAGCATATCGTCTCACTATAGGATAAATGGATCTCTTCTTCCAAGGGAATTATTGATTAAGTATTCTCAAAATAGTGAAAGAGTAAAGAACAAAAATAGAGTAGAAAAGCCACTTCCTCAAGAGTCAGAACAAAATTATTATGATTATAACGAAGACGATCAGACATATTATCAAGATGTTGAGGAAGAAACAATAGAAGAAGATAATGAAGATGATGAGCAATAAAAAATGGGCAATGATTATAATACCTTTAGAGTACACGCTAAATAAAAAGTATACTATACTTAATTTAGCAAACTCCGGAGGTATTATTTTTTATGGGAAAACACACTAAAAGAACATTAGAAGAAAAAATAAAGATTG
>JAEZUZ010000047.1 GCA_023443345.1 Bacillota bacterium | reverse complement strand
ACCATAGAGTAGTTGGTGCCTTTACATCTCAAGAAGAGATTGGCGGGACTGGTGCTTTAATAGCTACAAATAAGATAAAACCAGACATATGTATATGCTTTGAAGCTGGTCCAGCTGATGATACTATAAACCTTCCTTTTCACCAGACAATACTTGGAAAAGGCCCAATGCTAAGACACAAAGATAGAACAATGGTTGCTAATCATGGTTTACAGAGATATGTAATAGATTTAGCTAAAAAGCACAACATACCACTACAGCAGGCCGTAAGGTCAGGTGGAGGCACAAATGCAGGCACAATCCACAAGCTAAATGGTGGCATACCATGTGTCGTTTTAAGTATACCTGTTAGATATATCCATACACCTTTTGGATATGCCAAAAAGGAAGACCTAGAAAATACAATTAAACTAGCTACTACTATTATAAAAGAATTAAAAAGAAGTGACTTTGAGAAATTCTAAAAAGCAGATATATCTGCTTTTTTTAATAGTTGATGGGTAGTAATAAAATAAATGGAGGTTATATGGCAAGAGCAATTGCAAAAGTTAGAGAAAATTATACTATTGATTGTGAAGTAGATGGATTTAAATATACTTTAGATAAGAGCAAAGAAAACGGTGGCAATGGACTTGGAGCTAGCCCTGGCGGATATCTGTTAGCAGCTCTGGCAGGATGCAAGGCAATGGTTGCAAGTGCATACTGTAAATCTAGAGGAATAAAAGCAGATATAGAAGTAAGAGTGAGTGATACTTGGGATACTGTAGATGGTTCTGACAAACTAAGAGCAACTGTCGAGTTAGATATAAAAGGGGAGTTTGATGAAAAACAAAAGAAAATTTTATCAAAAATTGCTCAGTCACAGTGTACAGTTGCAGATATAATAAAAGAAGAAAATGAAGTTGAAACTCGAGTGATATTTAATTAACACACTTTATAGTATTTGTGCTATAATATACAGGAAGTGAACTGAAAGGAGACTATTGAATATGAATCAAGAACAATTAAAGCGTATGCAAAATGACCCTGGTTTTATTGCTGCTTTAGACCAAAGTGGTGGTTCAACACCTAAAGCTTTAGCATCTTATGGGGTTGCTCAAGACACATATAGCAGTGAAGACGAAATGTTTGATCTTGTACACAAGATGAGAACTAGAATTATCAAGAGCAAGGCTTTTGATAAGAAAAACATCCTTGGTGCTATTCTATTTGAGCAGACAATGGATCGTAAAATTGATGACAAGTACACAGCTGACTATCTATGGGAAGAAAAGGGCATCATTCCTTTCCTAAAAGTAGATAAGGGTCTTGCTGATCTACAAGATGGCGTTCAATTAATGAAGCCAATTGATGACCTAGATGAAACTCTTAGAAGAGCTAATGAGCGTCACATCTTTGGAACAAAGATGCGTTCAGTTATCAAAGAGTGCAACAAAGAAGGTATCAAAAAGATTGTTGAACAACAGTTCGAAATCGGCAAAAAAATTCTTGCAGCTGGTTTAATGCCAATTATTGAGCCAGAAGTAGATATTCACAGTGTTGATAAAGCAGAGTGTGAAAAAGTTCTTAAAGAAGAATCACTTAAGCAATTAGAAGCTCTTGAAGATGGACAAAAAGTTATGTTCAAGCTTACAATTCCTACAGTTGATAACTTCTATGAAGAATTAATTAACCATCCAAAGGTACTTCGTGTAGTAGCTCTTTCTGGTGGTTATGAAAGAGATGATGCTAATGAGAGACTTTCTCGTAACAAAGGCATGATCGCTAGCTTCTCTCGTGCTTTAGTTGAAGGCCTAAGTGCACAACAAACTGAAGAAGAATTTGATGCAATGCTAGGTGATGCTGTAGAGAAAATTGCTCAAGCTTCAAAATAATCTAAATTGATTTAAATATAAAATAGACGCTTACAAGCGTCTATTTTTTTATCCTTCTTTTAATAGAGTAAGTATTGCTATAAATTGTGAAATTGCACCCAGAAGTACAAATATATGCCAAATTACATGGCTAAACTCTCTATATTTCTTTTGATAAAATATCGTTCCAACTGAATAGAATATTCCACCTAATAACAGCCAGATAAAGAACTTGGGAGTAGCTAAAGCAATAAGCGGCCTTATAAAAAATATACAGACCCAACCCATTATTAGATATATTATTACTGAAAAAAGCTTCGTTTTATCGTACTTGCCAAATGTAATTATCTTAAATAAAAGCCCAAAGCCTGCTATAGTCCACACTATGCTAAGTAGTAAAATCATTCTCCAACCCGATAGGATTTTTAAACTGACAACAGTATATGAACATGCGATAAATACAAAGATTGAAACATGATCAAATAGTCGTGTAACTTTCTTTAGACTTTTATTAAATGATGCATGATATATTGAACTTGATAAGAACATAAGTATAAATCCAAGTGCATATATCTTACTTCCCACAACTTCATAAATACTATGAGAGTAACTATCTAAAATTTTAAATACATATATTCCTATGAACACCCCAATTAGATGTGTAAGTATATTTAAACTTTCAGCTCTTTTTGTCTGAGTCATCTAGTACCATCCTATCTAGAACTTCATCCTTGCTAATTAAACTCTTAACTATGTGTGATTCAAGTGAATCATCAAACTCTAAACTTTCAAATATCCTAAACAGATTGTCTTCATTCAATCCATTTTTAAAAATAATCTTTATTTCATCTAAAGAGTAAACAGACTTAAGCAGAGTTATTATTATGAGCCTTCTGATGTGCTCGTTGTAATATTTCTTCTTTGTAGGTCTTGGCATAAGCTGCATTTTTACATAGTTATTTATCATCGATGATGTAAGCTTTCTTCTTTTACCAAGTAGATCTTCGACAAATTCAATTACCTGATCAGAATACAAACCAAAATTAGGTATATTATCTAATAACATAAAGTTTGAACACCTCCTCATCTAGTATTTTATACTAGATATTATACCACAGATATTTTATTATTAAAACTATTATTTACTATTATCTAAATTTTGTTATAATCATAAGGGAATAGGAGAAAATTATGTTAGAAATTATTGGAAGTTCACTTAAACAATGTATTGATATCGAAAAATATGGTGGAGAGAGAATTGAATTAGTCAGTGCTCTACATCTTGGAGGACTTACTCCAAGCTATGGCCTTGTAAAAGAAGTTCTTAAACATGTAAATATTCCAATTGTAGTTATGCTAAGAACTCACAACCACGGATTTAAGTACAATGCAGAAGATCTTCTAACTATGAAAGAAGATGCAATAATGTTTGAGAAGTTAGGAGTTAAAAGAGTTGTATTTGGAGCACTAGATGACAACGGAATGCCAGATATGTCAGCTGTTGAGTATGTACTAGGATCAACAAATTTAGATATGGTATTTCACAGAGCAATAGACTCTTCAAGAGATCCTGTAGAGGCTCTTAAGATCATTCAACAAAACCCAAGAATCACACATGTCCTAACTAGCGGTGGAACTAGCGAAAATAGACTTGCTGTATTAAAGGAAATGAAGAAAATTGCAACATTAAAGATTGTTGTTGGAAAATCTATTACAGCAGCTAATGCAAGATTATTCCTAGATGAACTTAACGATGTAGATATTCACATAGGAACATATGCTCTAAAGGATTCAGATTTAGAAGAAGATATTGATCCAAAGAGAATGGAAAAGATACTAGAAGCAATTAAAAAAGACTAGGTTTAATCTAGTCTTTTTTCTTCTTCATCATATTCTACTTCACAAAATAAATTTTCATCCATTCTATTTTCTAGTCTCTTTTCTCTCTGATCCATGTGATATGAAATTTCTGAGTTTATAAGGGCAAACATTGGAACTCCGATAATCATACCAAGAGGCCCCATCAGTCCACCTCCAACTACAACACCTATAATAATCCAGAGAGGAGAAACTCCTATACTATCTCCAAGTATCTTTGGTCCCAATATATATCCATCAAATTGCTGTAATAAAAATATAAATATCAAAAACCAAATTACCTTGATTGGACTTGTAAGAAGTATAATTACTGCCCCTGGAACAGCACCAATAAATGGACCAAAGTATGGAATAACATTTGTAATTCCAACAATTATAGAAATAATGACTGCATATGGCAACTTCAAAAGTGTCATACCAAAGAAACAAATTATAGCTATTATAGCTGAATCTATTATCTTACCTACTAAAAATTTGCTGAAATATCTGTCTGCTTTATAGAGCACTCTATATAAATCTCTCTGATATCTAGGTTTTAGATATAGCTTTATAAATCTATGAAGTAACTGAGTATATCTCTTTTTTCTCAATACTAGATATATACTTATTATAAGTGCTATTATAAATTTTATAATCCATGATGTGATATTTAATACGCTGCCAGATAGTACCTTTATCCACTCTGTACTTATTGAAGATATTTTTGACACTATACTGGATATATTTATACTATCTAATATATTTGCGTAGGACGTTTTCTCCCTTACAAATTCTCTATCTGTGTAGCCCATTTAGATAAATTTGCAACTAAACTTGGTATACCATTAGTTGTAAACTCCCTTATATTATCAATAAGAGTAGGGATTATTATAACTAATAATAGACCAAAGACTGCAAACATAAGCAGGTAGCCAACAAGTACACATACAGCCCAACTAAAAGGAGTCTTTCTGTATATGATACTAACTAACGGATTTATTAAATAAGCTAGAGCAAAACCAAAAAATACTGGTATTACAATACTCCATAGCCACGAAAGAATATATAAATTTGCTATAAGCATGTACAATATCATACTTATAGCAACAAGTGGCAGAAATTCTAAATACTTTATTCTTCTCATATAATTTATTATAACACAAGAGGGCTATTATAGCCCTCTTATTTATTTCTTATTTTAAATAATCAACAGCAAACTCCAAAATAGCGTCTCTGCTTGTATCTTCAGGGTCAAATCCCTTCTTCTTCATCCACTCGTAGTCGATATCTGGTTTTATCCCTTTTTTGTGAATATCTTTTCCGCTTGGTGTGAGATAGTAAGCTGATGTTAGCTTATAATAAGTCCCATCTCCTAGTGGATGTATTGTCTGAACAATTCCCTTACCAAATGTAGTCTCACCTATTACTGTTGCTCTTTCATTATCTTGAAGAGCTCCTGTTAAAATTTCTGATGAGCTTGCAGAGTTCCTGTTAACCAATAGAGCAATAGGAATATTTTTATCAAGGTATTCTGATTTTGTAGCTTCTGTTGTATCAGTATTTATGCCACGTGTTCCTATTATTTCTATTATTCCACTATCTAATATCTGGTCTGCAATATCATTTACTACAGTTAGTAATCCACCAGGGTTATTCCTCAAGTCTATAATTAATGACTTCATTCCTTGGGATTTTAAGTCACTTAGAGCATCTCTAAATTCCTTAGCTGTGTTCTCTCTAAATTCAACTATCTTTATATATCCAGAATTTCCCATCTTCTGATATTCAACAGAAGGACTGGTTATCTTTCTCCTTGTAATATCAAAAGTTACTTCTTTTCCGTCTCTTAAAAATGTAATATTTACGCTTGTACCTTCTTTTCCTCTTATCATAGAAAGTAGTTTGTCAGCGCTTAGACTTCTTGCGTCCTCTCCTTCTATCTTATATATCAGGTCTCCTGGCTTTACTCCGGCTTCTAATGCTGGAGTATCATCAAGTATTGAGACAATCTTGAGATAATTATCAGATTGACTTCTATCTGTATTTATAACAACACCAATACCTGAAAACTCTCCAGAGATTCCCTCAGAGAATTCCTTATAGTCTTCCTCTGTCATATATTCTGAATAAGGATCATCAAGAGCATTAAACAGTCCCTTATATATCGCACTTTCAAAGTCGACATCACTTAGTTCTGTATAATATTCATCTTTTATTATTTTTTCTAATTCAGCTAGTTTTTCATATTTATTCTTAAATTCCTTTAATTCCTGATACTCACTTGAATCCACTTCAACTGTATATTCATTTCTATCAAAGGATAAAACAATAAATCTAACTAATAAAATCGCTAGAATTGTAATAAAAATTCCAGCGACTGTATTTTTTAATCTATTAAAATTAAACTTCATATTTACCTTAGTATAAGTATAATGCAGGATCTACCCATCCACCATCGACAAAGAAACCAATGTGAAGGTGAGGTCCTGTTGACCATCCTGTATTGCCAATCGCAGCAATTACAGAACCCTGCTCTACGTATTGACCTTCTGCAACATAGATTGCTGAGCAGTGTCCATACAGAGTAGAAATACCATTAGAGTGTTGGATCATTACGGTATTTCCATATCCTTCCATCCAACCAGAATATATTACAACTCCGCCCTGAACAGCTAAAATGTTATTTCCAACATCATCTGCAATGTCCATACCTTTATGGAATGTACCTAGACCTGCTATAGGTTCTTCTCTATATCCAAAAGGTGATGATATGTAGTGACTAGTTGGAACAGGCCAAACCCAACCTGAGTTTGAGACTGTAACATTACCAGGATCTACAGAAGTATTTGAATCTCCCGAATCAGATCCCTGCTGTCTTCTTTGTTCTTCTTCATGAGCTCTAGCTCTTTCAATAGCTTCTTGCTCTAATGAACTAATTAGACTTTCAAGTTGAACTAAATCATTTTCCTTTTGATCAATTGAAGCCTGTATACTTTCTTTTTCAGCTTCTAATTCTGCTGCTCTAGCTTCAAGTTCCTTTTCAACGGCAACTAATTCTTCCTTGTCAGCTTTCTGTTGCTCGCTAAGAAGTTCTAAAGACTTATGTTTTTCCTTTGCTTTTTGTTCTAAAGATTTGAACTTTTGGTGTTCTTTTCTTAGAGCTTCCAAGGCCATTTGGTCTTGTTCGTTTATAGTTCTCTGATAGTCTAGTCTATTTAAAAAGTCAGAAATACTTGTAGATTTAAGGATTATTTCAAAAAATCCATCATTTTGAGTGGTATACATAGCTGCAACTCTTTGACCAAAGTCCTCTTTTTGCTTGTCAATTCTTGCAGTAGCTACCTTTAAATCCTTCTCTATAATTACTATTTCCTTTTTAGTCTTTTCAATATCAGATTCAGTCTTACTTATTTGTGCTTCTAGGTTTTCCTTTTTAGCAATAACTGAATAAAGATCACTCTTTACTTCATCTTCTTGCTTTTCTACCTCTTTTTTTTGTTCTTTGATTTGGTCTAACTCTTCTTTTAAAGATTCAGCCTCATTTTTCTTAGTATCAATACTTTCAGCCCCAGAAACTGGAACAAGAGAAAGTAGCAAGACTAAGCAAAGAATCAAAATCAAGCTTTTTTTCATAAAATCTCCCTACACTTTTAGATATCTTCTTAAAGACATTATACTACCAATTAGACCAATACCGACGCCCATTATAATATTTAGCACACCTATATTTGTAAGAACAGATAATGTCTGAGTCTTATCTATATTTGCACTAAGCAGAATTTCCTTCTGTACCATATTAACTACAAATGTGGTTCCTAAGTACAGAATTAAAATACTTATCATAGCACCAATAAGTCCAAATATTATCCCTTGAACTATGTATGGTCTTCTGATATATCCCCTTGTTGCCCCTACATATCTCATTATTGAGATTTCTTTACTTCTGGAGACTATACCAGATCTTATAGTATTATTGACAATTAAGAAAGTAATTACCAACAAAGCTATTATTACTAAAATTGCAACATTTCTTACAATTCTAGAAATACTTATGAGTTTTTGACTTAAATCTTGTTCAAATTTAATTTTAGCAAATAGATTATCTTTGTCAAGTTGAGTGAGTTTTTCCTTGACAACTGGAAGGTTATTTACATCATCAACTCTCAACTCAAAGATATTTGGCATCCTATTTGTTATACCTTCAAATAGTTCTCGATCTGATTCATCCATAGTCTTAATAAAATTGGCAAGTACTTCATCTTTTGAGAAGAACTTGACATCTACTATGTTTGGAACTTTTTCAAGATTGCTCTTTATCTCACTAGATTCTCTAGCTGTAATATCTTCTGTTACCTGTATCGTTACTACGTCTACTTTTTTTAACATACTCTCAGATAACTCGTTAGCACTAACTACAAACATAAGTGCCATACCAAGTATTGTAAGTGTTGCCCCTATTGAAAATATAGATGCAATACTCATAAGTGTGTTAGAGACGATACCCTTAAGTGCATGCATTATACCTCTCATGAATATCCTCCCATTTCGTCACGTACTATGTTTCCCCCTTCAAGGACGATAACTCTCTTTTTAAAAGAATTTACTATGTTTTTATCGTGGGTTGCCATTATAATAGTTGTTCCATAT
>JAEZUZ010000113.1 GCA_023443345.1 Bacillota bacterium | reverse complement strand
CATCAATATTTTTAAAGTACATAAAAAATTCATCAATTGAAAATTTTTCTACATCATCAGTATATGAATAAAGTAAATCTTCAAGTTTTTTAGAGTAATCTCTATAGAGTTCAAAGTCTGAACCGATCATAGTTAGGGTACTGCATTTTCTAATAGCATGAGAAATAGGCTCTCCAGTAATAATCCCATATTGTTTTGCCTTTTGAGACTTAGCCAGTACTATTCCATGTCTTTTTTTAGGATCTCCAGTTATAATACAGGCAATATCTCTAAGGTCTACATCTGAACCTTTTTCTAACTCTTTTATAGCTTGCCATGATAGAAATGCGTTATTTACATCGACGTGAAAATATATTGAATTCATATTTACTCCTAATAAAATTATACAAAATTTATATAGTAATAAAAAGGTGATATAATTAAAATATGAAAGTATATGAAGTAATAAGATTGATAAATAAAAAATTGCTATTTATAGACTTACACTACAAAAGACTCTATAAATCTCTTGAGTTTTATGGAGTTAATTTTAAAATGAGTTATGATGAATTTCTAAAAGAATTAAATAGTAAGGCTTTGGATTCTCAAGTAGATAATTTCAATATAAGGTATGAATATGATACAGATAAAAATACTCAAAACATGCAGATAATCTATAAAGAATATCCAACAAAAGAACTTTATAAGTGTGGGGTAAAGACGATTACTGCAAATCTCAATAGAGAAGATCCAAATATAAAAAGAGACCAAAGACAATTGAGAGAATTAGTTGATGAGTTAATTAAATCTAGTGGAAGCTACGAAGTAATTTATCTAGATGAAGGCGGTTTAAAAGAAGGATCGCGAAGTAATTTATTTTTTATAAAAAATGGCAAACTTATAACCAGTTGTGATGAAGATGTTTTAAAGGGAGTTACAAGAGAAATGGTTATTGAGGTAGCTAGTGAATTAGGTATAGATGTTATCAAAAGAAAAATAAATTATGATGAACTCAAAAATTTTGATGCAAGTTTTTTAACAGGAACTTCTATCCATATTTTACCTATTGCAAGTATAGATAAAATTACTTATAATTTAGATAATAAGGTTTTAAGAAGGCTTATGAATGCCTTTGAAATTAAAGTAAATAATTATATTGACCGATGATACAGAGGGATATTTTGTAGTGTATACAGAGAGGAAGATTTGCTGAGAACTTCTTACATAAAAATATATCTGTTGCTGTTTAGGTGTAGTTTTAATGAGTGCCTCTTGGAAATGGGGTGGTACCGCGGATATTTCGCCCCCATGTAGAGGTTTTTTTATTGTAAATTATGAAAGGGATCAAATGGATAAGAAATACAATCATAGGGAATTTGAAGATAGAATTTATTCTAAATGGATTGATTCTAAAGCATTTAGTGCAAGTGTAAATAGAGATAAAAAACCATTTACAATAGTTATGCCACCTCCAAATATTACAGGTAAATTGCATGAAGGTCATGCCTTAAATCTCACATTACAGGATATTTTAATTAGATTTAAAAGAATGCAGGGATTTGAAGCACTTTGGATTCCAGGAACTGATCATGCATCAATTGCTACAGAAGTTAAAGTGTTAGATAAACTTTATAGTGAAAAGGGAATCACCAAGGAAGAACTTACAAGAGAACAATTTCTTGAATATGCGTGGCAATGGAAAAACAGCTATGGAAATACAATAGTTGAGCAGATGAAAAAAATAGGCGCAAGTTGTGATTGGAATCGTCTAAGATTTACAATGGATGAGGTGTGTTCAAAAGCAGTTATAGAATTTTTCGTAAGTATGTATGAAGAAGGATTGATATATAAAGGACATAGAATGATACATTGGTGTCCTAATTGCACTACATCTCTATCTGATGCAGAGGTAGAACACTCTGAAGAAAAAGGGGGATATTACTATATTCACTATCCATTAGAAGATGGAACAGAAGGTATTATTATTGCCACTACAAGACCAGAAACAATGCTTGCTGATACAGCAGTATGTGTTCATCCAGAAGATGATAGATATAGACATCTAGTAGGTAAAAAATTAAGACTTCCTTTGACTGATAGAGTAATACCTGTTATTAGTGATGAAGCAGTTAGTATTGAAGAGGGAACAGGAGCTCTTAAGATTACACCTGCACATTCACCTGTTGACTATGAGATAGGCAAGAAACACAACTTAGAGGTAATTGATACATTTGATGATAAAGCACATTTAAATCACTTAGCAGGAAAGTATGAGGGGCTATCTAGAGAAGAAGCAAAGAAAATAATAGTCAATGACCTAAAAGAGCAGGGATATTTAAAGGATTATAAAGATCACAATCACCAAGTTGGACACTGTTATAGATGTAACACAGCAATAGAACCAAAAATTAGTGAACAGTGGTTCTTAAATATGGACGAAATGGCAAAAAGAGCACTAAAAGCTACAGATGATAAAGAAATGGAATTTGTACCATCATATTATCTTAAGACATATGAGAACTGGCTAAATAATATAAGAGATTGGTGTATATCTAGACAACTTTGGTGGGGACATCAGATACCGGCATATTATTGTCAAGATTGTCAAGAAATGATTGTTTCAAGACAATATCCAGAAATATGTCCTAAGTGTGGTTCAAAACACTTGGTTCAGGATGAAAATGTATTAGATACATGGTTTTCTTCTGCTCTATGGCCAATAAGTACTCTAGGATGGCCTGAAAAGACAGAGGATTTAAATTATTTTTATCCTACAGATGTCCTTGTTACAGGAGGAGATATAATATTTTTCTGGGTAGCTAGGATGATGTTTACAGGATTGAAGTTTATGGATCAAGTTCCTTTTCATAAAACTCTCATAAATGGATTAGTAAGGGATAAACTTGGAAGAAAAGTATCAAAGAGTTTAGACAATGGAGTAGATCCAATAGATATAATCAATGAGTATGGCGCAGACGCCCTTAGATTTATGCTTATAAGCGGTGTTTCTATGGGTAATGATGTGAGATTTATAGTTGATAAAATTGAGTATGCTCGTAACTTTGCAAACAAACTTTGGAATGCTTCAAGATATGTAATAAGTGGATTAGAAAAAGATATAGAGATTAAGTTGCCAGAAAATCTAAATTTAATAGATAAATGGATAATAAATGAATTAAATAAGACAACAAATGATGTCACAAGATTGCTTGAAGAGATGGAACTTGGATTAGCAGCAGATAAGATAGTATCCTTTGTATGGGATGAGTTGTGTGATTGGTATATAGAAATGAGCAAAATAAATCTATATAGTGATGATATAGAAGTTAAGAAACACCAGCAACAAGTACTGCTATTCTTATTACAATCTTCACTTAAATTATTACATCCATTTATGCCATTTGTTACAGAAGAAATATATCAGTACCTTCCTACAAATGGGGAACTTCTTATAAATTCAAATTGGCCAACAGAAATAAATATAGATACAGACATAAGCTTTATCTATGAGTTAAAAGAACTAGTTCAAAAAATTAGAAATATAAGAAATCAAATGGATGTGCCACCATCAAAGAGAGCTAGATGTTTTGTGAGCGCTGATGAGAAGAATTTCGAACTACTTAAAAAGCATGAAATATACCTTGAGAGACTATGTGGTATAAATCAAGTTCTAAAGTTAGAGGAAGAAGTTGAAAATAGTGCACAGATAACACTAAGTAGCTTTAGAGTTGTGCTTCCATTAGATGAATTTATCGATAAAGAAAAAGAGGAAGCAAGACTTAAAAAGGAGTTAGAAGATCTTAAGAAAGAAGTTGAGAGATCTACAAAAATGCTTTCTAATCCAAGCTTTGTAGATAAGGCTCCTGAAAAAGTTGTACAAAAAGAAAAGGAAAAGTTAGAAGATTATACAAGAAGATACAACGAATTAAAGAAAAAATTGGGATTTTAATTCTAAAAAGGAAGAAGTTTATAAACTCTTCCTTTTTTATTGCAATATTTTACTATTTATATATGAAATATTTGCCACCTAATGAAAAGCCGAGGGAAAAGTTAATAAATAAAGGTGTTGAGTATCTAAGCACTTTAGAACTTTTGATAGTTCTGATTGGCTCTGGAAATAAAAAGAGAGATGTAATTGCAATTTCTAGAGATATACTTCAATATTGTATAAGAGAAAATAAAGAATTGGTAGATCTGACTGTAGTAGATTTAATTGGAATTAATGGAATTGGAAAAGCTAAAGCATCAACTATAATAGCATCTATTGCTTTAGGAAGTAGAAGAATTATAAAAGATAAAATATATCTAAAAAAACCAAAGGATATTTTCCAATATTTGCAGCCGCAATTAAAAAATAAAAAAGTTGAAGAATTTCACGTTATAATGTTAGATATAAAGTTGAAAGTAATAAAATCAGAGTTAATTGCTAAAGGAGATAAAAATACTGTTATAATTGATCCAAAGGACGTGTTTTCCAAAGCTTTAGAGTTAAGAGCTCATTCTATAGCTATTGCACATAACCACCCATCAGGTGATCCAACACCATCAGAGGCAGATAGAGTTTTTACAAAAAATTTTTTAAAATTTTCAAAAATTATAGGAATTAAAATTGTTGACCATGTAATAATAGGAGAGGAAAGTTATTACAGTTTTTCAGCGGAAGGATATTTTAAATAGATGAAAATATGCTTTAATGAAGGAAAATATTATTTTCGACAAGTCTATGATAATGAAAACAGGCTTATAGAAAATGAAATATATACAAAAGATATGGATACCATTTATTTAGGCAAAGTAGTTAAATACTCTAACAGTATCGGATATATGGTAGATATAGGTTCAGGATATGGACTTTATAATTCAAAAGATGTAGAAATAGGTAAGACATATTTATTTAGAGTAAATAAGATAATTAAGGGGAAAGATCCTATTTTAACTAGAGATATAGTTATATTTGACAGTTATTTTGTATATCCTAGTGATAAATATAACAACCCAAAGTATAGAGGAGCCTATCTCAGAAAGGAAACTGAGGAAGATCTCACAGATAGATACAATAAATTAGTAAAAAAATATGACGAAATTATAAGAGTTGGAAAATACGATTTAAAACCTAAACTAGTATACTCTCCAATAAGAGAAGAAGAATTTGATCCATATTTAAAAATGAGTTATTTAAAAAGGATAGAATACTATAAAAATAGAGAGGTATTAGTAGATGATTTTTTAATGCATCTATCAATTACACCACTTGGCTTAGTTGTAGATGTAGATAGATTTAAATCGAGTAAAAGTGATGAGGAAATAAATAAAATGGCACTCGAAAAACTTTCAGAGATTCTAATCTATTTAAATATTGGTGGAATAGTAATATGTGATTTAATAGCAGATGCAGATAGCTTGAGGAATAGTTTTTCATTAAAAGATAATAGAATTAAGTATTTTTCGATAAGTCCAAATGGTATTGTAGAGATCAACAGACAATATAAGGGAATAGATTTATTAAAAGTTTAATAAAGTATTGATTTTATAGTAAATATGTGTTATTATACTCAAAGTACCGCACTAATTAGGTTAAAGCTCTTATGACACCTAATAGGCGAGTGGCGTAATAAGGAGGAAAAGATGTACGCTATATTAGAAACTGGTTCAAAGCAATATAAAGTTGCTGTTGGAGAGACAATCAAAGTAGAAAAATTAGATGCTCAAGTTGATGAAGTTATAGAGTTAAAAAATGTATTAGCTCTAAGTGATGATTCAGGATTAGTTGTTGGAAAACCATATGTTGAAGGTGCTAGTGTTAAGGCAAAGGTTTTATCACAAGCTAAGCATAAGAAGGTTATTATTTTCAAGTATCTTCCTAAGAAGGACATGAGAAAGAAAAAAGGTCACCGTCAACCATATACAGAATTAGAGATCCAAGAAATAATTCGATAATGATAACCATTAATTTTAAAAAGAGTAATGGTTCTTGGAAGTCATTTCAATCAAAAGGGCATGCAGGATATGCTCAAAGTGGCTCAGATATAGTATGCGCTGGAGTATCAGCTCTATTGTATACTACAGTAAATATGATATATGAGCAATTGAAAGTTGACAGTAATTTCATTCAGGATGAAGATGGGATGAGTTTTGAGGTATATGATATAGATGATAGAACAGATTTATTAATAGAATCCCTGTTTCAAGGCTTGATTGCCATTGATCGTTCTTATCCTGAATACATAGAGATTTATATCAAGGAGGAATAATGTTAAAATTTAATCTTCAATTACATGCTAGTAAAAAAGGTGCTGGTTCGACTAAGAATGGTCGTGATTCAATATCAAAACGTCTAGGAGTTAAATGCGGTGATGGACAATTAGTTCCTGCAGGAAGTATAATTGTTCGTCAAAGAGGAACAAAGTTCCATCCAGGTACAAATGTAAAAAGAGGTGGAGATGATACTCTATTTTCACTTGTAGATGGTATTGTTCGTTTTGAGCGCAAAGGAAAGACAAAGAAACAAGTCAGCGTTTATGAATTAAACTAAAGTAAAACGTGAGGGCACCAATAGTGCCCTCTATATTTTTAAAGAGGTAAATATGTTTATAGATAAAGCTGAAATATTTGTTAAAGCTGGAGATGGGGGTCCAGGCGCAATAAGCTTTAGACGAGAAAAATTTGAGCCAAATGGTGGTCCAGATGGTGGTGATGGTGGAAAAGGCGGAGATGTAGTCTTTGTAGTTGACACTGGTTTAAATACACTTATGGACTTTAAATATCAAAAGAGATATATTGCTCCCAATGGACAAAAGGGAGAAAAAAAGAAAATGACAGGTAGATCTGGAGATGATCTATATATTAAAGTACCTCTTGGTACCTTGATATATGAAAAAAATACTAATAAGATAATGGCAGACCTTTCACAAAAAGACTCCAAAGTTATTATATGTAGAGGAGGAAGAGGTGGAAAGGGAAATACTAAGTATAAGTCATCTATAAGACAGGCCCCAGAGTTTGCAAAACAAGGTGAAGAAGGGGAAGCGTTTGAGATAGTGCTTGAATTAAAAAGTATAGCAGATGTTGGTTTAGTTGGATTGCCAAATGCAGGAAAGAGTTCTTTTTTAAGAAAAGTATCAAAAGCTAGACCTAAAGTTGCTGATTATCCCTTTACAACACTTACTCCCAATTTAGGAGTAGTTGAGGTTGGATATAGGACTTCATTTATCGTTGCAGATATTCCTGGGCTTATTGAAGGAGCAAGCCAAGGCCAGGGTCTTGGACATGATTTTCTTAGACATATTGAAAGGACAAAGGTTATTCTTCATGTCATAGATTCAAGTGATGTAGGAGAGAGGAATATTAAAGATTCCTATAGTATGATAAGAAATGAACTTGAAACATTTTCTAATAAGCTTTCTAAAAAGCCAGAAATAGTATTTTTAAATAAGATAGAAGTCTCAGATCAAGAAGCTGTAAAAGAAGCAATAGACTATTTTAACGAAATAGGAGTTGAAGTTTATACAGGTTCAGCAATCACAGGAGAGTCTTTAGATAAACTAGTGGAAAAGCTTGCAGATTTAGTTGAAATAACTCCTGAAGAAGATTTCTATACTCAAGACGATCTATATGTTCAAGAAGAGAAGACAAGAGAAATAAATTGTTATGTAGATGATGATGGCGAGTATTGTGTAGATGGAAAAACTATAGAGAAGATATTTGCAGATATAAATTTTGCTTCTGTTGATTCAGTAAGACACTTTCAAAAGCTACTTGGTAAATTGGGAGTATATAAAAGACTGCATGCACTTGGTTTAGAAGATGGAGATACTGTCAACATTTTGAATTATCAATTTATTTATAGGAAGTAACATATGTTAAAATCAAAACAGAGAAGTGAATTAAAGAAATTAGCTAATACTCTTGAAGTTACACTTACTATGGGCAAAAATTCCATAACAGATGCCTTTTTAAAAGAATTAGAGGTTCAGTTTAAAGCACATGAATTAGTAAAAATTCATATTTTAGATAAGGACTTAGATGTAAAAGAACTTGCAAATGAAATAGCTAAGTTGTCACGTTCAGAGTATGTACAAAGTATAGGTAGTAAAGTAGTACTTTATAAGAAAAACTATGATCTACCTAAGAATAAGAGAATAGAAATTTGAAGATAGCAATTTTTGGCGGGACATTTGATCCTATACATTTAGGACATGTACAAGGGGCTTTAAATATATATGAGGAATTTAAATTAGATAAAATATACTTTGTTCCTGCATATATAGCTCCATTAAAAGATATGGCATATGCCTCAATTAATGATAGGGTAAATATGGTTTATTTAGCAACTCAAGACTATGATTATTTTGAGGTATCAACCTATGAAATTTACAATAGTAGGAGCAACACCTACACATATAATACTGTAAATTATTTTAGTGAAAAATTTAGTGAAGATGAAATATACCTAATAATAGGTTATGATCAATATCTTCAATTTGATTCTTGGAAAAATACAGATCAAATCTTTGAAAAAGCTAAAGTTATTGTAATGCCAAGAGGAGATGAATCTGGTCAAGATATAAGTGATGACAGATTTTTATTCTCAAAAATGCAGAAAATAGATATAAGCTCAACTATGATAAGAAGTAAAATAGCAAAAAGAAAGTCATTTAAAGATTTCTTAGATAAAAAAGTCTATGACTATATTGTAGAAAGAGAACTTTACTATGATAGCGATGATCTCTAGAGAAGAAGCCTTAGAATTAGCTAGAAAATATACTAGTGCTAAAAGATTTGAACATGTCTTAAGGGTTGAAGAGATGGCAATATATTTAGCTAAATTTCACAATGTAGATGTTGAAAAAGTAAGATTAGCTGCACTTCTTCATGACATAGGATATGAAATAAATCCAGAATTATCTAAAGAAGATAAGGCTAAATATCACGATAGCTTAGCCTATGAATTTCTTAAAGGTAAAGTAGATGACGATATAAGATTAGCTATTAAGTATCATAAAGAAGCTAATAAAAAAATGGACTCTCTAGCTAAAGTAATATACTTAGCAGACAAGCTTGAAAGAGGAAGAGTCTATGAACAAAGAGAGAGTCTTGAGAAAATAGCAATAAAGAATTTAGATTATGCTATGATAAAGACAATTGAAAATTCAATTAGCTATCTCAAGTCTCATAATATAGAAATTTCTAAAAATACAGTTGAGACATTAAATTATTTAAAGGAGAACAATATGTTTGATTTAGAAGATTTCAAATATTTTCTTGATCAAAAGCACGCAAAAGATATCGAAATATTAGATTTAAAGGGCAAAAGCAGTGAAGTTGATTTTATGGTAGTTGTAACTGCTATAAATAAGCCTCATTTAAAGGCACTATCAGATCATATTACAGAGTATTTCTATGAAAGAGGCTTTGAATTAAAAAATAGTGAAGGTAAGCAAGAAAGTGGTTGGATACTACTTGATTTTGCTGACTTTTTTGTACATATATTTGATGGTGAGATGAGAAATTACTATGAAATTGAAAAACTGTGGCAAAGTCATTGCTAGTTGTTTTATTGCTCTATTTATTTTTACATCTTGTTCAAGTAAAATAACTAGCTCATATATGCATTCTAAAGATGATATAATATTTATTGATAGAGATTATTTAAAAGTAATTCTCACTGATGAATCTGTTGAAAATATAGTGGAAAATGCTAAAAAACAAGGATTTAAATTAATAGAACTTAATGAGGATTCAGCATATTTAAAAAAGGACAATATAGATTTTAGTCTAGTAAAAAATAATCTTGATTTTGATCATAAATATGCAATTATCATAGAATAAAGAGGGATTATGAAAAGATATAATTTTAGTCAAGTTGAAAAGAAATGGCAAAAACATTGGAAAGACAATAAAACCTACAAGGTAGATACATCAAAAGAAGGTGGGTCATATATACTTGTAGAATTTCCGTTTGCTTCTGGACAGGGAATTCATGTAGGACACCCTAGAAGTTATACAGCACTAGATATAATTTCAAGAAAAAGAAAAATGCAGGGAGAAAATGTACTATATCCTATGGG
>JAEZUZ010000111.1 GCA_023443345.1 Bacillota bacterium | reverse complement strand
GTTGTAGATTTTCCACTGCCAGATTCCCCAACAAGACCAAATGTCTCTCCTTTATATATATGAAAGCTAATATCGTCTACTGCTTTAACAACTTTGCGTCTTCCAATAGGAAAATATTGTTTTAAATTTTTAACTTCTAAAAGTATTTCTCTGTTTTTATTATTCATGGTGACGCTCCTGATATTTTGCCCATCTATCTAATATAACCTTAGGAGGGGTAACCTTTTCTGCCATAGGATGAAGTAACCATGTTGCTGCTTTATGCGTTGGAGTTACCTCAAAAAACGGAGGTTGTTCCTTTAAATCTATCTCTAATGCATAGTCACTTCTTAAGGCGAAGGCATCTCCCTGAGGAGGATTCATTAGATTTGGAGGTGTTCCAGGTATTGCATAGAGTTCCTCTGTTGTCTCAAATGTAGGCATAGATGCCAATAGTCCCCAAGTATATGGATGTTGTGGATTGTAGAAAACTTCATCATTCTTTCCAATTTCAACAATTCTACCAGCATACATTACAGCAACTCTATCTGCAACATTTGCAACAACCCCAAGGTCGTGTGTAATAAATATTAACGCGACCCCTGTCTTCTTCTGAAGATCTTTCATTAAATCTATAATTTGTGCCTGAATGGTAACATCTAAAGCAGTTGTTGGCTCATCAGCAATTAAAATTTTTGGCTCACAAGCTAATGCAATAGCTATTACAATTCTCTGTCTCATACCACCACTAAATTGGTGTGGGTATTGTTTCATTCTATATTCTGGATTATCAATCCCCACCATTTCTATAAGCTCTATTGCTTTTTTTCTAGCAACTTCTTTGCTTACTTTCTGGTGAAGAATTATAACTTCCATAATTTGTTTTCCAATTGTCATTGTAGGGTCAAGAGAAGTCATGGGATCTTGGAATATCATCGCCATCTTGTTACCGCGTACTTTATGAAGGTCTTTCTCTTTAAGCTTAGTTACATCCATATCTTCAAAAAGTATTTCTCCATTTTTATAGTAACCATTTGTAGCTAATAAACCCATAATAGCTTTAACAGTAACACTCTTACCACTACCTGATTCTCCAACTATAGAAAGAGCTTCACCTTCATGCAAATCAAAGCTTATGCCACGGACAGCTTGGACTTCACCACTGAAGGTTTTAAAATTAACTTCAAGGTCTTTAACTTCTAATATTTTCTTTCCTTGCATGTCCTTCCTCCTATCTCATTCTTGGATCAAGTGCATCTCTAAGTCCATTAGCTAGCAAGTTGATTGCAAGCATAAGTAATGACATAAAGAATGCTGGAATAATTAACAGTGTTGGTTGAGTTTTTATTGATTCATAACCATTAAATACAAGTGTTCCTAAAGAAGTCATTGGGTTTGGTAAACCTAGACCTAAGAATGTTAGGAATGACTCTGAGAAAATTGCTGATGGTATTTTAAATGTAGCAAGTACAACCAACTGTCCAATTATATTTGGAAATAAATGTTTTCTCATAATTCTTCCGCTGCCAGCTCCAAGTGTCTTAGACGCTAACACGAATTCCTGATCTCTTAACTTAATAATTTGTGCTCTAACAAGTCTTGATACATCTATCCAACCTGTAATACTTAGAGCAAGTACAATTATAATAAATGAAGCTGAATTGTTATCTAAAATTCCCTTTGGACTTATATCTAATTTTGAATTTAAATAATAATAAATTACTAAGTGAATTAGTCCATATATTCCAAAGAATATTGCGAACCTCATAAGCGACTTCACAAAGTCACTTGTATTTATATATCCTTTGATAAGTTTAGGCAACTTAATAATTAAGAATATAATTGCTGATATAGCAAGTATTGCCCAAAATACCTTACCTGTAAGGATATAATATGCCGCTACTTTTAAATATGAAACTATTTGTTTCTTTATTGATATAAATATAAATAGGAATACAAAAAATGGTATTGACCCTATAATTTCTGCAAATCTCATCATAAGGTTATCAATCCAAGTTCCTGTATAAAAACCTGAAATTGTTCCATATGTGATACCTATACTAAAGTCAAAAATTATAGAACATAATGCAATTAATAGAGATATCTGTATACCAATCCACAATCTAGTGTAGTTATCTAGAGATATTCTATCTGTACCAAACCAGAAGTATAGCTCCTTAACTCCCTGCATTGCATACATATCTCTTTTAATTTTAACCATTGTATTGCCATGAGCATCAGTTGAAGTTTTTACAAACTTAAAAAACTCTTGCTTATATTTAGAATATTCAGATATTAAAGATGAATACGGAACTTCTTTAACTTGGCCTGAAGACTTTACCTTTATCTTTGCAATCTTATTTCCGTCTTTTTCGAAAATATCCTGAAGGACAATTTCATATGGATGATAAGGTAAATCTAATTCCTTTTTTAGCTTTTCTCTATTTTGTGGTTTCTTTAAATCTTTAAACTTATCAGATCTTGGCAGTTCACCAACAATCAAATCAAAGATAGAAATTTCAACCGTTGCTGTCCCGTCAAATATTCCAAGCTTTTCAACCCCTGGTATTCTCGGAGGAAGATATGCTATATTTTCCTTTTTGAATTCCTGTCCACTTGAATCTACAAGTCTTGGATACGATCCATAAGTAAATACTTTTCCAAATCTATCTTTTTGATTTAAAAATGGTTTAGGTAGCAATATACTAGCTGCAATTAATAAGGCAAGAATTATTAAGCTTAAAACTGCTGCTTTATCTTTTGTAAGTCTTCTAAATGAATCTCTCCAAAAACTTATGGTTTTTGTAGAAATTTTTTCTGCTTCTTTGTTTGAAACTGTGACCCTCTTAAAATCTTGAGGAGTCAAATTATATTCTTTTTTATCACTCATTATCTGTCTCCTCCACTAATTCTAATACGTGGGTCGATTACTCCGTAAAGAAGATCTGTAGCCAAAACAACAACTGTATACATAAATGTATAAATAGTATTAATTCCAAGTGTTAGGAAGTAGTCGTGTGTTGAAAGCGCCTGAACCATAAGGTTTGATAGTCCTGGAACTCCAAAAAATCTCTCAACAATAAGAGAACCATATATAACACTAAGAGTCATAGGTCCAACAATTGTCATTACAGGAATAAGTGCATTTCTAATAGCATGTCTCTTAATAACTCTTGGTTTATTTAAGCCCTTGGCTCTAGCTAAAAGTATATAATCTGAATTTAGAACTTCTACCAACTCGCTTCTCATCAACCTCATAACTGATGCAATGATGCTTAAAGAAATAGCTAATACAGGAAGCACCATCGATGAAAGTTTCTGAAATAAAGTCGCCTGAGCACTTATATTATATAGATATGGAAACCATCCCAATTTCGCTGAAAAATAGTACTGCATAAGTGCGGCAAGTACAAAGGACGGAACTGTTACAAATATTATGGCAAAGACCGTCGTCATATGGTCAACCCATGTGCCTCGGTATATGGCGGCAAGTGACCCCAATATTATTCCAAATAAGAGTCCAATTACTAGTGCAGGTAATCCTATTTTTGTTGTGTGTGGTAATTTATCCATAATCATATTAAGAACATCTTGATTCTGGAAACGTAGACTTACACCAAAGTCTCCCTTTAAAAGATTTTTTACATAACGAATAAATTGTACTGTCATTGGGTCATTAAGACCATATTTTTCCATCATCAATGTTTTTTGTGCTCTTGAAATTTTAGGATCATCAAATGGCGAGCCACCGTCTAGACGCAACATAAAAAAGTTTATGGTAATTACTAATATAAGTGTTATTATTATTAGGCCTACCCTTCCTGCGACATACCTAAGCATATTTCCTCCTGTCTATATAAATATTAAAATTGTTTCTCAAAATGAATTTTTCGTTTTTCAAAATTGCATTTTATGCTTATAGTCTTAAAAGTTTCTGTATTGTGTTATTTTACAATGTTTTGTTTACAATGTCAAAGTATTTTATAAATTTTATGTTATAATTCAATAAAGAAAGGTTATTATGAAAAAACTTATTTACCCTATAATTTTGATATCTTTAACCATCATTTACTGCATATTTAAAGATAAATTGAATTTTACAGACATAGTAGATATTCTGTTCTTGTTTAATCTACCTGTAATGATTGTATCGGTTTTTCTTTTTACCGTAGAAAAAAAACTTTGGAATACAACTATTTATTCCTTTAAGAGATTCGCTATACTATTTCCGGATCAGAAAAGAAAGAGACTCATGGATGAATTTCAAACTCTAGACTCTGCAGAAATGGAAAGAAAGGTAAGAGAAAAATATCTATATAGAGAATACGATTTTGATTTACTTGACTACACTCTGATACCTTCTTGCATCTTCTTTATTATTCCATTTGTGATATTTTGGAGTAAAGTGTAATATAAAAGCTCTAGTTTTACACTAGAGCTTTTTTGTTTTACTTAATTTCTTTTCTTATTTAAAAAGAAGTTTTAATCCTTGAGAAAATCCCATTCTCATAACTTCATCTACATAGTTATCAATTGGAGTTGCCTCTAAATTTATCAGTATCTTTCTAGCTTTACTATTAAATATTAGAGAACAAGCCGGCTGAACTACAAATGAGCTTCCACACAATATCAGAAGATCTGCTTCTTCTAAATATTTTATTGCTCTTTCAATTGAATGATAATCAAGTTGCTCTTCGTACAGAACTACATCAGGTCTTACTATATCTCCGCACTTATCACATCTTGGAATTATCTCTGGATAATTTAAGACATATTCCATGCTAAATTCTTCACCTGTAGTAATACAGTAATTTTTGATAAGCGTACCATGAAGTTCAACTACATTTTTACTTCCTGCCTTCTGATGCATCGAGTCTATATTTTGAGTTATTATAGCTTTTAATAATCCTCTTTCTTCTAAATCTTTCAGTATGAAATGTCCTTCAACTGGCTCAGCATCTGGATAGTATAAATTTTCTCTACAGAATTTAAAAAATATTTCTGGATTATTAATAAGTGTAGTATGAGATAGAATTGACTCAGGTGCCATACTAAATAGCCCCTTTGCAGATCTAAAATCTGGTATTCCACACTCTGTAGAAGTTCCAGCACCTCCAAAGAATACTATATTTCTATATCCCTTTAAATCTTCTCTCATCAGAAATTATTCTTCTACTTTTTTAATTTTAAGATTTGATTTTTTTAGAGAATAATTTATAAATAATAGTGGTGCATTGAAATTTTCTCTATCAAAATTTGTTTCATTATCGATATTACTTGACTTAGAAATACCCTGTGCCTTTACATTCCAGCTTGATGGCACTTCTATAGTCATAGTTGAGGAATGCGCCTTTATGCATAAATTCATTGGGTCTCTTGAAATAATAGCACCATTTAATTTAACTACATTATTAGAGAAAATGCTTGAAATACATTCATCTCCAAATTCTTTTCCATTATAGTTTATTTCTGAACTATTTACGTAGTTAAAAACATCTGCATTCTGTTTTAATTTGCAAACTTTAAGATAGAATTTAACAATAAGTGCTCCAACTGCAATTAAAGCAAGTACAGCACCTATTACTATTCCCTTGTTTCTAATTTGTTTTTTTTGGTTTTTATCAAACTTTTCTACAAGTTCATTTAGCATATTATTTTTCCATTTCATGTAACATCTCCTCATATCTTTGGTAAGCTTCATCTTTTACCTTCTGTGGTCTTTCACCTGAATGATCATACTTACCTATAATTGAATTCAAATAGTAATGCGATACTATTATATTCTTTCCTTTAAGTATACAATAGATACCTGTTAAAATCATCTTATCTAGAGAATCTGCATCTCTTTGAAGCCTCTGATATACACCTTCTCTGAAATCATCTTCGATATCGTAAAGAAGAGAAAAGAATAGACTCATTTTATCTACATTATAGAATTCCTTAATATATTTTTCTAATATATAAGTTCCCTCTTCCTTTGCTAGATAGTTCATAGCAAGAAGGTCATATTTAACTTTCCTAAACTTTGTCTCATATTCCTTATATCTAATTATAGATTCTGGATTTGACATTGATGAAATTTGATTTTTGTATCCATAATATTTGAGGTTGTATGTCAAGAATTCCTGTCCTAAAAGTGATAGAAGTGCATTAAAAATTGTAAATGCCTTTCTCTCTTCATAGAATAGTATTATTCCCATTCCAAGAATTGCAAATTTTGCATAGTAAATATCTGAAAACTCATAGTTATCTAAGTAATTGACAACGATTTGTTTAAAGTCCTCTATATCTACACCTATCTCATATAGATATATTAGCATTCTATATGTATGGTCTTTGTTTTTTTCATAATTATTTGGGAATCCCTTGTAATTGTTTGCTTCAAGAGCAGATGCCTCTTGAGCAATCATCTTTATAAATTCAATCAACCTAAATTTTTCAGGAAGAGCTATATTTCTAATTCTTCTTGAATCAAATATACTATATATTTCTTCCCAACTTTTTCTTACACCCATTCTAACTCCTAATTTTAGCAAATATCATTCTACCAGCTGAAGTTTGAAGAACACTCGTAACTTCTGTTTCGACCTTTTGACCAACAAAGTTCTCTCCACCTTCAATAACTATCATTGTTCCATCTTCTAAATATCCAACACCTTGGTTAGAAGACTTTCCTTCTTTTATAATATCTACTTCTAAAATTTCACCTGCTACTGCTGTAGATTTTACTGCATTTGTAATATCATTTACATTTAGCACCTTTATCCCCTGCACTTTTGCAAGTTTATTTAAATTGTAGTCATTTGTCACAACACTTGCCTTCATATCTTTAGCAAGCTTTAATAACTTTAAATCTACTTCTTCTATATCTTGATAATCCTTTGTAATAACTACTACTTGAAGTGCTGTAGATTTCTTAAGTTCTTCTAAACTATCTAAACCACGTCTTCCCTTAGATCTCTTTAGCTCATCATCTGAATCTGCAATATGCTGAAGTTCAACGAGCACAAATTCTGGCACATATATATCTCCCTCTATGAAACCAGTTTTTGCTATTTCAATAAATCTTCCATCTATTATTGCACTTGTATCTAGAACTTTTGGACTTATAACCTTAGATAAATCTACATCTTGATGTAAATTTTTATTCTTAAGGGGAATGTAGTCACTTATACGCTCTATTGCAACATATCCACCTATATAAGCTAAAAGTATGTATGTAAGAGCAGCAAGTGTAACTGAAACAAATCCTATTGGAATTAGTGAGTAAAGCTGACCTATCAAGTGAGCTATAAGCACCCCCACTACAACTCCAATTGTTCCAGCTATGATGTCATTAGTTGGAAATGATATAACTTTTTTGATTACCCTCTTAACGGCTCTAATTAATCTGTTTTTTAGATAATAAATAAGACTTAAATACAACATAAAGAATAAGGCCAAAAAAATATAAAAAACAAGTCTCTGATTATCTCCAAACCAGCCCCCAAATAACATCTGATCTGCTATCTGACTTCTTCTAAGAGCTGAATAAAAATAGAAATTAGTTCCTAGAGCAAACAAAAAAGATACAACTACAAGTATTAAGTTGTACAGTTTTTTTTGCATAATACCTCCTCTAACATGGAATCAAAGAGAAGCTTTGCATCATCAAAATCTTTGTTCTCACTAAACATAATTTCTGATATAGTAAGATTTTCTGCCGTTTTTAACAGCTGTTTCTCACCACTTGAAAGCTCTCTCTCATTCTGCATGTAGTAAAAATTAATTATCGTGCCCGCAACGGCCTCTATTGTACCTTCTGTGAGCAACTGTAATTCTCTTTGATATCGCCTGTTCCAATTGCTGTCGTAGATGTAGGAATCCTTTTTAGATTCTGTTAAAGCTTTTCGAATTTTTTCTAAATCGGTAATCTCTCTTATATGTAATACTTCCTTAGATTTAACTGGAAATTGCATTTTCATCTTTGAAAGTTTTACATCAAAAGTACAGTAGAGTAGATCTTCTCCATCAAATTCCTTTGTATTTAAACCAACTATCTCTCCTGCTCCAAAGAGCGGATAATATAAGACATCACCGATTTTCATTTCTACCTCCCAAATAGGTTAGAACAAGCCTGTGATATATGTGAAACTTGAACAATTTCAAGTCCATCAATTTTTATATTCTTATTTAACTTTGGGATAATGGCTTTTTTATACCCTAGCTTACTTGCTTCTAACAACCTTTTGCTTGTATGGGTAACAGGCCTTATCTCCCCAAGTAGTCCCAATTCACCAAATATAACGGTATCATTAGGTATACTCTTATTATAATATGAAGAACATATAGAAAGTGCTACAGCTAATCCTATTGCAGTCTCTTTTACTTTTAGTCCCCCTACTGCATTGACATATACATCCTTGTTATACAGATGCATCTTTAATTTCTTCTCCATTATTGCAATATACATATTTAATTGATTGTAATCCATACCTATTACATTTCTTCTTGGAGAAGGTAGATTTGTCTCTGCAAGTAATGACTGTATTTCTATAAATAGAGGTCTGCTTCCTTCGATTGAAGCAAAAACTGCTGTTCCGTTCTGGGGTTCGCTACTTGTACTTAGAAATAGCTCACTTGGATTATTTACTTCTACAAGTCCTTCTTCGTCCATTCTAAATAAGCCAACTTCATTTGTAGAACCAAATCTGTTTTTAACGCCTCTTAGAACTCTATACATCGAATCACTATCGCCTTCAAAGTAAAGTACAGTATCTACTAAGTGTTCTAAAAGTTTGGGGCCAGCAATGTTTCCAGTCTTTGTAACATGACCTACTATAAATGTTGCTATAGAATTACTTTTAGCAAATTGCATTATACTAGAGGTCACCTCTTTGACCTGTGATACGCTCCCTGCTAAACTGCCTATTTCTGATGACTCAATCGTCTGAATAGAATCAATTATCATTACATCTGGCTTTAAAGTCTTTGCCTGAGCAAGTATATTTTCTAAATTGGACTCTGTAAGCAAGTAGACATTTTCGTTGTCAACTTTTAGCCTTTTAGCTCTAAGTCTTATCTGTGAAGAAGATTCTTCAGCTGATACATAGAGAACACTGTATCCCCTTTTTACTAAGCTGGCACTCATTTGTAGAAGAAGCGTGCTCTTTCCAATTCCAGGATCTCCCCCTACAAGAACTAGACTTCCTTCAACTATTCCTCCGCCTAAAACACCATCTAATTCACCAATTCCAACTTCAAATCTAGTTTCCTTAGATATTTCTACATCTCTTATAAATTTAGGCTTATTATTAGAAACAGTTACAGACTTTTTAGATTTAGTTACTACTTCTTCCTCTATAAAGCTATTCCAAGCTCCACAGGACGGGCACTTGCCCGTCCACCTAGAGCTTATTTCTCCACATACATTGCAAACATACTGTTGCTTTGCCATATTATTCCTTTTTGCTCTCAGCTATAATCTTAGCAGCTAAAATAGATGGCACTTCTTCATATCTCTCAAATCTTACTGAAAAATATCCTCTAGCTTGAGTCATACTTCTAAGGTCACTAGAATATGTGAATAATTCGCTTTCTGGAGCTTCAGCAAGAATTCTTTGATATCCTTCTTCATCTGGCTCCATTCCCAAGATTCTTCCTCTTCTCTTAGTTATATCACCTAAGATATCCCCCATGTATTCATCAGGAACTGTAATTTGTAAGTGCATTATTGGTTCAAGTAATACAGGTTTTGCTAGTGGAAGACCATTCTTAAATGCCAATGAAGCTGCAATCTTAAACGCTAATTCATTAGAATCTACCGCGTGATAACTTCCATCAAGAAGTGTTGCTTTAATATTAACTACTGGATATCCTGCTATCGGACCTTCTTCAAGTGACTCGAGTAAACCCTTTTCTACAGCAGGAATATAATTTTTAGGTACTGCGCCACCAAAAATCTTTTCTTCAAACACAAATCCTTCTACGCTTGGCTCAAACTTAATGTGTACATCCCCATACTGTCCTGCTCCACCAGATTGTTTCTTATGCTTTCCTTGAACTGTAACAACTCCTGTAATTGTTTCCCTATATGCTATTCTCTGTGGAATTATATCTACATCTACATCAAAATTTTTCTTCAATTTATTTAATATTACAGAAAGTTGAATTGTTCCCTGGCCTCCCAGTACTAATTGCTTTGTTTCCCTATTTCTATTTATACTAAATGAAGGGTCTTCCTCATTTAATCTCTGTAATGATAGACCAATTTTTTCTTCATCACTCTTGCTCTTAGGAGCTATCGCCTTAAATAGACCAGGTTGAGGGAACTTTATAGTCTTATATTCTATTGGATCATCAATTGAGCAAATGGTATCTCCAGCATGAAGTGATTCAACCTTTGCAACAGCAACTATATCTCCTGCTACAGCCTTTTCTATCTCTAATTGCTCTTTTCCTCTTAGAGTCATTAGAATTCCAATCTTCTCTTCCTGATTTTTTGTACTATTTAATATCCTATCTTCTTTCTTTAGAACACCTGATAATACCTTAACAAGAGAAATCTTTCCAACATATGGGTCAATTATATTTTTAAATACAATACCACTAAATGGTTCTTTCTCATCAACTTTTCTAATTACAACATCTGTAGCGTGTGGCAGATGACCTTCGTGTTCACCACCATGTCTATCAACTGGAGATGGCATGTAAGATACAATCATATCTAAAAGTGTATGAATACCTATTCCCTTATTTGCAGATCCCATAATTACTGGAATTACATCTCCCTGAAGAATTCCCTGTCTTAGACCTTTTTCTATCTCTTCATCTGTAAATGTTTCCCCTGCAAAATATTTTTCCATGAACTCTTCATTGCTCTCAGCAACTGAATCAATTAGAATATCTCTCAATGGCTGTACCTTTGGCATCAAATCTTCTGGAATTGGTGCATCTACACATTTCTTACCATCGTATACTCTTGCGATCATTTTAACTACATTTACAAATCCTTTAAAATCATCTTCTGTACCTATAGGTAGTACAAATGGAGCGATTTTATTTCCAAATTTCTCCTTGAGATTCCTTATTACACCTACATAGTTTACATTTTCTTTGTCCATCTTATTTACAAAAATAATTCTAGGTGTCTGTCTCTTTTCTGTATATGTCCAAGCTTTCTCTGTACCTACTTCGATTCCATTAGAAGCATCTAGTACAATTACAGAAGCCTCACAAGCTCTTATAGCTCCAAATGTCTCACCGACAAAGTCAAAATATCCCGGGGTATCTAGTATGTTTAACTTGTTCTTTCCATACTCAACTGGTATAAGCGAAGCAGAAATAGAAATTCCCCTCTCCTTCTCCTCAGATGTATAATCTGAAGTCGTATTCTTATCTTCAACACTACCCATTCTCTGATTAATACCTAAGTTGTATAGAATAGACTCAACCAGTGTTGTTTTACCACAACCACTATGTCCTAAAATTGCAACATTTCTAATGTTAGCGCCACTATATATTTTCATAATTCCTCCACATTTAATTAGTGACTACTAGAGCCCTCACAAATATTATAACATAATTTTTACTTAAACAGCCTTAAGCTATAAAGTTCCTAATCAAAAAAGAGCGGTATCACCGCTCTTTCATTATATTTGCCAAACTCCGTTAACAAGTAAAGGAATTTCTGTTCCATCCTTTTTAACGCCTGTAACATTTAATTCTTTTCCGCCCACCATGAAGTCAACATGAACTCCTGAAAAATTCATTCCGATTTCTTTCTTTTTCTCTTCGTCACAATTCTTATTTCTATTATTATCTGCATAGGATGCACCTATTGCAAAGTGGCATGAAGCATTCTCATCATATAGTGTAGACTTAAATAGAGTCCCGCTTTTAAAAATTGGAGAATTGATATCAACTAGTGCCACCTCACCCAATCTTCTTGAACCTTCATCTGTTTCAACAAGGCCCTTAAGAAGTTCTTCTCCTACTTCTGCAGAATATTCTACAATTTTACCATCTTTAAAAGTAAAGTGCATTCCATCTATTATATTTCCTTGATAATATAGAGGAAGTGTGCTTGAAAGTTTTCCATTTACTTTGTAGGCATGTGGCATTCCAAAAACTTCTTCTGTTGGCATATTTGGAGTAAAGTGCGTTCCATCGCTATATTCATTGCTTCCAGCTGCCCACACATTGCCCTCTGCTAGGTAAACTTCTAAATCTGTACCAGGCCCTTTGTATATCAGTTTCTCAAAATCATTGTCATTTAGGAATTTTTTTCTCTTTTTAAGATTTGCATCATGTTCTTTCCAAGCTTTAATTGGATCTTCATTATCAAGTCTGTTTATACTTACGATTAAATCCTGTAATTTTTCAACTGCTTTATCATCATCTAAATCAGGAAAAAGTGATTTTGCCCAGCTCTGTGTAGGATAAGATATAATTGTCCACTTTACTTCATTTGCCATTTTTCTTTCTATGTATGGTTTTAGTTCACTTGAAAGAACTTTAGTTCTTTTAGAAATAATATTGCTATCTATATCTTTTAGAGCTTCAGGATCTTCACCATGTATTAAAACTGTATGATATTTCTCATCTAGATAAGTCTTCATTTCATTTTTTTTAAAAACAGAAACATGATTTATAGCATCTTCACTTGCATTCTCAAAGAAATTCTTAACCCATGTGCTATCTCTCAATTCTAACTGAACATCGAGAGCTCCAATTTTATAAGCTTTTTTCTGTATTTCATACGCTAAATCCATTGTATCTGGACATGATACAATATGTACATTTTCCTTTGGCTGTAAATTTATACCTGTCCTCAATGATAATTCTGCCATTTTTTCCAAAAATTCTTTTCTTTGCATTATTTCTCCTTTTCTACAATGACCTTGAGACAGTGCCATCCAAGTGTTCCACATTTAACTCTTGCTGGCATTTCTGATAGACCTTCAAAAATTGCAGCATCTCCAATCTTTTCAAATTCTTCATCTGTTATATCTTCTGATTGAATCATTCTTAAATAAATATTTAAGAGTTCTTCTGCTTCTTCTAAAGTCTTTCCTTTTATTAAGTCAATCATAATAGAGATTGAAGCCTGACTTATTGCACAGCCAAAACCCACAAAGGAGGCATCCTCAATCAATCTGTCCTTTAATTTGACAAGCAATGTAAGATCATCTCCACAATTTGGATTGTGTCCTCTTTCTAAATGAGTGTATTCAATTTCTCTATGATTTTTCTTATTTTTACTATGTTCTAAAAGCATCTGTGTATATAGTTGATTTATTGACATCCAAAAATCTCCTTCACTTTGGCAATAGAATGAACTAGTTTATCTATGTCCTCTATTTCATTATATATCCCTAAACTCATCCTGCAACTACTTTGTATACACAATTTTTTCATAAGTGGTTGAGTACAGTGATGTCCCGCTCTGAGCATGACCCCGTATTCATTTAAAATACTTGCGATGTCGTGAGGGTGTATTCCATCTATTGTAAAAGATATTATATTGGCTTCTTTTAGCTTATCACCAACTATATTTAATCCTCTAATTTGACTTAAAGCTTCATAGGCATAATCATATACTTTGTTTTCGTGTTCTATTATTTTATCTAACCCAATTTTTTGAATATACTCTATCGCCTTTAAAAGTCCAAAAGCTCCCATAGTATTCTGTGTTCCTGCTTCAAATTTTTCTGGAACAGGAGCAAATGTCGCATCTGTCTCTGTGACATATTCAATCATATCTCCACCAAGGTGATATGGCTGCATCATATCTAAAATAGATCTCTTAGCTACTAGTGCCCCAATTCCTGTTGGCCCATAAATCTTGTGAGCTGAAAATGTATAGAAATCACAATCTATTTCGGTCAAATCTACTTTATGATGACCAACTGCTTGAGCTCCATCAACAAGTATGAGTGCACCACTTTCCCTAGCTCTTCTACATATTTTCTCAACTGGCATAGTAAATCCTGTAGTATTTACCACTTGAGGAAAGGCAACTATTGATGTCTTTTCATCTATTTTTGAAATATCAGAATCTATATCTTCATATATGTATCTAAGTTCTAAATTATTATCCCTTGCAAATTTCTGCCAAGGAAGCAGGTTTGAATGGTGATTATTTATACTTATGACTACATTGTCTTTATTTTTAATCATCTCTCTTGTAATTGAACTTGATACCAAATTTATTGCAGAAGTCGTACCCTGTGTATATACTACTTCAAATTCTTCTGTGGCATTCAAAAATTTTTTGACTTGCATTTTTGAATTTTCGTACATACCTGTAGCTTCTATGCTTAAATCATGAGCTCCCCTGTGAGGAGAGCCACCATAATTTCTCATATACTCAGAGATAGAGTCTATGACATAACTAGGTTTTAGCGTAGTTGCTGCTGAATCTAAATAACAGATATCTCTATTTTTAAATATCGGAAAATCTGATTTATAAGACACCTACTAACCTCTCTATCTCCTTTGTTACCATTTTAAGGTCTTCTTCTGAAGCTCTTGATGATATTACATCTTCAAAAATTGCACTAGCTAGAAGTATCTTTGCTTCATTTTCTGAGAAACCTCTACTCATCAAGTAGAACAGCTGCCTCTGAGAAAATCTTCCGATACTTGCTGCGTGTTCACCTATTACATCGTCTTCATCACACATAAGTGCTGGGAAACTGTCACTTTTTGCTACATTATCAAAGTAGTAGCAAAACTCTTCTTCTCTACCTTGAGATTTTGTAGCACCCTTTTCAAAGTGAAGATTACCTCTAAATACCTTCTTTGAATCCTTTTTAAGAATTCCCTTAGATAAAATATTTGATACAGACTTCTTAGCTCTGTGATAAGATGTATAAGATAAATCTGAGCTTGTGTTGACATCGCAGAAATATAGAGGATGTATTTCGTAATGTGATTGAAATCCTGTTAGATGTGCCTCTACATTTACAACTTTTTTGTCTGCACCAAGTTGAAGATCTACAAAATCAACTTCTGCCCTTTCATCTATATCTAGATGGTTTTGGAATATGCATATGCTATCTCCAGAAATTCTCTGAATTCTTATAATTCTAACTTTTGCATACTCACCAACTTTAAAATCAATATTTGAGAATAAATTTACATTCTCCTTTGAAGAATAGTCAAAGAAAAATGTACTTTGAGTATTTGGAGCTATTTCAAAAAATAGATTCTCACTTACTGATTCTCCCTTATTAATATCAACTACACTTCTATAATTAGCACCATCTTTTACAGCATATGCTTCAAGGGGCTTTTGTCTTAAAAATCCATTTAAATTTTCAGGAAATTCCCAAAGCCAATCGCTCCTATTCATCTTGCTATCAATTTTTTCTAAGTTAGACTTTGTTACTTTAGGTTCAAAAGGTGAAAGTTCTTTTTCAAAAACTTCATCTGCAATCTGTATTCTTTTCCAATTTAAGAAACTCATCCTATTGCCCCCTCTAACTCTAGACTTATAAGGTTGTTTAGCTCAACTGCATACTCAAGAGGTAATTCCTTTGTAATTGGTTCAACAAATCCATTTACAATCATAGTCTTTGCTTCATCCTCCGGAATTCCCCTGCTCATTAGATAGAATATTGTATCATCAGAAATTCTACCTATTTTTGCTTCGTGTCCAATGTTTACTTCTGAGTTATCTACCTCAATTGTTGGAAGCGTATCACTCTTAGACCTACTATCTAACATGAGAGACTCACAATTGGTCATATTCTTTACATTTTTAGCACCATTGACAACCTTATTTAGTCCTCTATAAAATGCATATCCACCATTTTTAGAAATACTCTTTGTATTTATGATACTTGATGTGTCATCTGCAGCATGTATTACCTTTGTTCCTGTATCAAGGTGTTGACCAGTTGAAGCAAAAGTAATGCCTGTAAATTCGCTTGTTGCTCCTCTTCCCTTTAAATAAGAAGTTGGGTATAGCATACTTATTCTTGATCCAAAACTACCTGATATCCACTCCATCCTTCCATTTTCTTCAACTACTGCAAGTTTTGTATTTAGGTTGTACATATTTCTTGACCAGTTCTCAATGGTTGAATATCTAAGCTTGGCACCCTTTGAAACATATAGTTCAACAGCACCTGCGTGTAGGTTCTGAACTGAATATTTTGGAGCTGAGCACCCTTCAATAAAGTGCAGATAGCTATCTTCTTCTAATACTATAAGTGTATGCTCAAACTGACCTGCTCCCTTTGCATTTAGTCGGAAGTAAGATTGAAGAGGTTGTTCAACTTTAACCCCCTTTGGAACATAAACAAAACTTCCACCACTCCAAACTGCATAGTGAAGAGCTGAAAACTTGTGATAAGTAGGCTTTATGAGCTGCCCAAAGTATTTCTTAATTAGGTCCGGATACTCTCTAACTGCTGTTTCAAAGTCAGTATATATTACTCCAAGATCTTCTAATTCCTTACTCATTTTGTGATATACAACTTCTGAGTCATACTGAGCTCCAACCCCTGCTAGAGATTCTCTTTCTGCCTGAGGTATTCCAAGTCTCTCAAAAGTTTCTTTTATATCATCTGGAACACTTTCCCAGTCATCTTTCATATCTGTGTTTGGTCTTACATAGTGAACTATATTTTCGACATCTAGCTCACTTAAGTCTGGCCCCCACATAGGAAGAGGCTTCTTTAAATATATATCAAGAGCTTCTAGTCTCTTTTCTAACATCCAATCTGGATCGTTTTTTTCCTTTGATATCTGACGTATTACACTTTCGCTTAGACCCTTATCTGCAACAAATCTATGTTGCTCCTTGTCTATAACATCGTATATTCCACGCTCGACATCAGCTACATATGTCTTTGCCACTTAATTCTCCTACTTTAAAAATTCGTCATAACCTTTTTCGTCAACTAAATCTGCTAACTCAATTCCACCACTCTTTACAATATTTCCCTTAACTAATAAGTGAATAAAATCTGGTTTTACATACTTAAGAATTCTTGAGTAGTGAGTGATAATTAAAATAGCGTTGTCCTTGCTTGCTTTTTTCTGTATTTCTTCATATACAACTTTTATAGCATCTACATCTAGTCCACTATCAGTTTCATCTAGTATTGCAAGCTTAGGTTCTAATACTGCCATCTGAAGAATTTCGTTCTTTTTCTTCTCACCACCTGAAAAACCTACATTTAAATGTCTCTCTAGATATTTCTCATCTAAATTTAGTTCCTTCATTTCCTTTAAAATCTGTCTCTTAAATCCAAGAGAAATTCCCTGTCCCTCTCTAAGAGATTTAGCTTTTTGTAAGAAATATTCATTTGTAATTCCTGGAACTTCTTCTGGATACTGAAATGAAAGGAAAAGTCCCTTTCTAGCCCTCTCATCAACGCTCATAGAAAGTAAATCTTCTCCCATGAACTCTGCTTTACTTCCTTCTAATACGCTATAAGAAGGGTGACCCATTAGCGAACTTGCAAGTGTAGACTTACCACTTCCATTAGGTCCCATTATCATGTGAATCTCGCCCGGATTAATTTTTAAATCAATCCCGTGTAATATTTCCTTATCTTCAACTGCAACTTTCCAGTTGCTAAGATTTAATATATTCATATATAACCTCCATTAAAAAATAGACCAATCTATTTTTACCCCATATATTTTATAAATAAAATCATTTGCTAATTTAAAATGATTACATCCAAAAAAACCTCTATAAGCTGATAAAGGAGATGGATGTGATGATTTTAAAATCAGATGTCTTGAACTATCTATTAATTTCTCTTTCTTTTGTGCATTAGATCCCCAGAGCATAAAGCATACAGGCTCTTCTTTTTGAGATATCTTCTGTATCACAGCATCTGTAAATTCCTGCCAACCTATGTTTGAATGAGACATTGGACTATGTGCTCTAACACTCATTATGGTATTTAATAGAAATACTCCCTGCTTTGCCAAGCTCCCCAAATCTCCATGCCTTAATTCAATGCCTGGATATTCATTTCTGATTTCCTTAAATATATTTTTTAAAGATGGTGGAATTGCTACTCCTTTTTCAACAGAAAATGCAAGTCCATTTGCCTGAAATTCATTGTGGTATGGATCTTGTCCAAGTATTACAACCTTTACATCTCTATAACTAGTATATTTAAAGGCATCAAAAATTTTATCAAATGGCGGATAAACTGTTGAAAGAGCATACTCTCTTTTGACATCTTCAATCAATTTGATAAATCTTTTGCTATTTGTTATATCACTTAGAACTTCCCAATTTTTTATAGTCATAGTAAGTTCTTTCTTGCTATTTCTATAAATTCATCATTATTCTTTGTATTATTTACTAGCAATATTATATCTTCTAGCAACTTTTGATTATCTCTGTCATTAAATCTTTTACGCATCTGCCATATAAAATCGAGTTTATTTGAATCAAGTAAAAGTTCATCTCTTCTTGTAGAAGATTCAGTAACATTTATAGAAGGAAATATTCTAGACTGCGCAAGTTGTCTTGATAGAGATATTTCCATATTTCCTGTTCCTCTAAATTCTTCAAATATCACATCATCCATTCTACTTCCTGTATCAACAAGAGCTGTAGCAATTATTGTAACACTTCCACCTTCTTCAATATTTCTTGCAGTTCCAAAAAATCTCTTAGGTTTATGAAGAGAAGCTGGGTCTAGCCCTCCTGATAGTGTCCTACCTGAAGATGAAGTCTCTAAGTTATATGCTCTGGCAAGTCTTGTAATACTATCAAGTAGTATTACTACATCATGACCCATTTCTGCCATTGCTCTAGCTCTATCTATTACCATCTCTGATACTCTGATATGATTTGAAGCCGGCTCATCAAAAGTAGAAGCTATTACTTCAGACTTAATGCTCCTTTTAAAGTCGGTAACTTCTTCTGGTCTTTCATCGATCAATAGAACCATTATATAGCATTCGGGATTGTTCTTTTCAATAGTCTGAGCTATATCTTTAAGCAAGATTGTCTTGCCAACTTTAGGAGGCGCAACTATCATTGCACGTTGCCCCTTACCTATTGGAGAAAATAATTCAATTAATCTAGTAGATGATTTATAAGAAAAATCTAATTTTTCCTTTGGATGAATTGGAGTTAGATCTTGAAATCTAGGTCTACTTAAGGCTTGAGAAATACTTGCCCCATTTATTTCATAAATATAGGCAAGAGCTCTAAACTTATCCTCAAAGTTCTTTCTGGCAATCCCCTTTATTTTGTCTCCTCTTCTTAGTAAAAGTTTCTTTATCTGAGAACCAGAAACATAGACATCATTTTCTGAAGAAGAAAAATTCTCAAATCTTAAAAATCCATAGTCTTTAGAATCTGAATAATCCAGTACTCCCTCTACTATTTCGTCACCCTCTTTTAATATTTCCTGTTTTTCTTCGCTCATTAAATGCTCCTTTCACCTACCACCGAATTATAAAGATTATACTAGATTACTTTTATAAAATAAATAACTTTATAAAAAAATAAAAAAAGATAAGCACTTTTGCGCTTATCTATATAGTACTGTACCAGTTTTACCTACTACTGCATCCTTTGCTTTCTCTAGCGAAGAAATTATTGCTTCTCTGCCTTCTTTAGAACTTACAAAATCCATAGCAGCTTCTACCTTAGGAAGCATACTTCCCTTTGGGAAGTGTCCTTCTTCTATGTATTTTTTAGCCTCTTCTAGGCTCATTCTCTCTAAGTCCTTCTGATCTGGCTTTCCAAAGTTTATAGAAACTCTATCAACCGCTGTAAGAATAAATAGAATATCTGCATCTAGTTCTTCTGCTAATTTCTCACTTGCTCTATCCTTATCAATTACAGCTTCAACTCCGAGTAAATTGTTTCCTTCCTCTATTACAGGAATTCCGCCGCCTCCACAAGCTATAACCACAAAGTCTTTTTCAACTAATTCTTTAATAGCTTGAGACTCCACAACCTTTACAGGCATTGGAGAAGGAATTATTTTTCTATATCCTCTTCCTGAGTCTTCAATATATGTATCGCCTGTTTCATTAGATAATCTCTCAGCATCTTCCTTAGAATAAAAAGGGCCTACTGGCTTAGTTGGATTTTTGAATGCCTGATCTTCTTTATCAACAACTACCTGACTAACTAGAGATACCACATCTTTATTTATTCCTCTTTTTCTCAATTCAGTTCTTATTGAATTTTGGAGGTGATATCCAATATAACCTTGGCTCATTGCACCAGCTTCGGCAAATGGCATTGCAAGTGCTTCGTCTTGCTTTAAATCTGCATAGCTTCTAAAAGCTAAGTTTATTGTTCCTACCTGTGGACCATTTCCGTGAGATAGTATAACTCTATGTCCCTGCTCAATAAGGTCTACAATTGACTTTGCAGCACTTTCTGTAAGTTCCTTCTGCTCTTTTGCATTATTTCCCAGTGCATTGCCACCTAATGCTATAAGTATTTTTTTCATAATTACCCCTTATCTAATATATATCTAATTCCATAACTGACTCCTGTTAATATATCGGTGCCAGAGGTTGAACCTATATTTATTACCTCATCTAAATTTGAGAAGTTTTTAAAAAAATCTATCATCGTCTTACTTACTTTTGAATTGTATAGCAAGTTCTTTAACATGTAGTATGAAACAGTTGTAGTTTTATCACATATCTCTATAGATTTAAAAAAGTCTCTTTCTTCTATAAAGTTACTAAGAAATAGCAGTGCAGATATAAATCCATATATGAAATCATCTCCACTTGGCGTAAGCCCACTTCCAAGTCCGATTAACTTTGCAAATTCTCTATAATTTTTTTTTGAAAAAATTTCTCTATAAGTTCTACTAAATATAGAATCATTCTCTATAGATAGATATGCATCTCTAATTGGTGATTCTTTTCCACTTAATATCAAATACTCATTTATTTTATTTTCTAAAAAAATAAGAGCATCTCTACTTAGAGTTGTATTTTTAGAAATATAAAGAGATATCTTACTAGAGTTTTTAAGATCAAATTTAAAATCAGATAAAAGACACTTATCACCTATACTATCTCTTATAAGTCTAAAGTGATCATCATCTAACTTAGTCATCATCGGCGTAAGTGGCAAACTACTACACGCAAGAGAAATCAGTTCACCTTCAACAATCAAATTTATTGACCTATCAAAGATATTTACAACTTTTGCCTCTAAAGAACTATTTAACAATTCTTCAACATCTCTGTCTATTTCTACAACTTCTACTTTCATTTTACCTACTTTTAATGTAATAATATCATTTAAAAAAAGGCTTTACACTGTTGATTAATAACATGTTTGGCCTTTATAATTGTATTTTTGTTACATATGGTCTAAATATTCTTTGAGTCTTATTGCAAGCACAACTTCCTCTATTGCTCTGCCATCAGATAAATCTAACCCAATTTCCTTTATTTTAGATATTCTATTTCTAAGAGTATTTAGATGTAAAAACATCTCTTTAGAAGTATTTTTAAGGTGAAAGTTATTCTCTGATAGGACCTTTATAGTATTAATTAGCTCTGCATTGCCTTTGAAAATTTCTAACTTTAAATCTACATATTCTCTAAGTTTTTTCCTGTCTTCAACTAGATGGAAAATCCTATAAACCCCTAAATTTAAATAGGACTTATAGAAATACCTCTCTTTTGACTTAGAAAATATTTTTCTAGTTAAATTTACCTCTTCAAATCCCCTGTTTAAATCTCTAAAACCTCCTATTAAATTTGAGGAATATATCCTAAGTGAAAGTTCTTGAGATAATCTTTCTAAAACTTTATCTAGATCTTCATCTATATAGTTTATAAATACCAAAAGAATATCGTTGTAAAGTGCAGTAATGACTTCTTTCTTTTTTAAAGAGGTATTTGATACAATTTGCTCAACTATTGTCCTCTCTAATTTTCTATCATACTTATTACTTTCAACTTCCAAAATATACAGAGGAAAGGCTATATTCCAAGAAAATATCTTTGCCTTATTTACAATTTCTCTTTCTGAATTAAATGTACCGCTAACTATAGACCTTACAAATTCTTCAAAATACTTTCTTTCAAGCTCTATAAGCGAGATCCTCTTCTGAAACATAAATGCAAGTATTATTGCACTCTGATTTAATACTACATTTAGAAGCCCTCTGTCGTAATTGTCATTTTTTATTGCAATTATATAACCAAATATTGTCTTATGTGCCGCTATTTCTCTTACAACTATATCTTCTCTCTTATATACTCTTTTAGAATCATTAAAAACTTCTTGCTCTGAATTATAGTTGCTATCCTGAATAGCTGAGAGTGCTTTCTCTTTAAAATTGAATTTATTAGTACTTACTACAAATTCAAGTTCACTATCTGTAATTATAGATTTTAATCCTGTCTTTTTTTCTATATATTTAGAGAATCTATCAAAATCTGCCTCTTCAAGTAACATACTTCTGAGTTCTTCAAATATCTCTTCTCTAAGCCTTAATTCATCATTTCTTGCGTGAAGTAAAGTCTCAAGGACGCTATTTGCAATGGTAGAAAAATTTACACCATCATCTAAGACTATAATTGGAAGATCTCTTTTTTTTGCCTGATCAAACATGTACTTAGGAATTTCCTTTATATACCTTCCAGGCTTTATTGCTAAAGCACTTATTCCAACTTCAGATAACATAGGAATAAAATCGCGTAATGCTTTCTCATTGTTCATAATTGGGTATAAAGTAGTAAGAAGGATACCATTTTTACTTATGTAGTTTCTTATATCAGGAACTTCCATAATAAATACATCTTCAACTGTATTATTTAGAGCCTTTTTAGAAGCTATAATTTCTGAATTTTTAAAACATTCAAGCGATAGTATTTCATGTAATTTTGCATCCATACATTCTCCTTAAATTTAAGTTTATACTATTTTTGAATGATTTTATACATTTTTATGTTATAATCTTTTCATACGAGGTTTTATGCAAAAAATAGCTTTAATAACTGATACAACTGCTGATTTAACTCCTAGAGAGGTGCAGGAAACTAAGGTATTTACCGTACCTATTCAATTAATATATGACAATAGCAAATCTTATAGAGATGTTTTTGAAATAAACTATGAGGATGTCCTTAGAGATATAGACGTTCATAACATAAAAAGCTCATCACCAATTAATAATGACATAATAAATGTCTATAATGAAGTAAAAAAACAGGGTTATACTCATGCAATCATAATCCCTATTTCTTCAGGTATAAGTGGCACTTATTCAGCCATGAGTCAATTGGCAAGTCAATATCTAAATGACATTACTTATGAAGTCTTGGATGCAAAGACTGTTTCAAGGGGAATGGCTTATTTAATACTTAGAGCAAGCAAGATGATTGAGAGTGGATTTGAATTCAATAAAATTGTTGAAGACTTAAATTACCACGCTCAAAACCATTCCATCCTATTTGCAGTAAATAATCTAAAATATCTTCAAAAGGGTGGAAGAATAAGTAAGAAAGCTCAAGTAATGGGAGATTTACTTGGAATTGTCCCTCTTATTAAA
>JAEZUZ010000070.1 GCA_023443345.1 Bacillota bacterium | reverse complement strand
GGTGATAGAAGTATCTTTTCAAGAGCAACAATCATCTCATGCATATTTTGATATCTATCTTTAGGATAAGGCTGCAAGCTCTTTTTTAATACATTTGCCAAATCTTCATTTATGCCTGGAATTGACTTAGAAGGATGAATAATTGGAAGATATGACTTCTTGAATTTCTTAACTTCCTCCAACCCCTTTGGATAAGGTAAATTTAGAGTAAGTAATTGATATAACATAGCTCCAAGTGAATAAATATCTGTCCTTTCATCTATTGCTTCTCCTGAAACTTGCTCACAAGAAGCATAGAGAATTGAACCATATGCTTGATAATTGTCATCATCTTCGTCTCTATTTAATTTTGCAATTCCAAAGTCAGTAATCTTAGGTTCACCAAATTCATTTATAATTATATTGTCTGGTTTTACATCAGAGTGAATAACGCCTTGATGGTGTGCATGCATTAATGCTTTTGCAATAGGCAGGATTAATTCAATTGCACTTTTTTCCTTATAAGGCTCTCCCCTTTGAGATATTACTTCCTTTAAGGTCTTTCCAGGTACATATTCCATTACTATGTATGAAAAGCCATCTTCTTCAAAAACATCATAAACTTGAACTATATTTGGATGAGATAACCTTGCAATAGCCAGGGATTCTTTAATCAAGCTCTGATTATCTGCATCTTCATGTGTAGGATTAATAGCTTTAATAGCTACATCTCTATCTAACTGATTACAATGAGCAAGATAGACTGTAGCCATACCACCTAACCCAATGACTTTAATAAGTTCATATCTATTATTTAAAATTTTACCTATCATAGTCTTCTTCCTCATTCTTCACAATTATAAGTGTAATATTGTCTTTTCCGCCTCTATCTAAAGCTAAATTTAATAATTTATTAGCCTTATCTTGTAATGTCGAATCTTCAAGTAAAACAGACTTTAATTCACCATCTTTTAAATAACCTGTTAAACCATCTGTACATAGGAGCAACATATCTCCTTTATATAACATAAATTTAAGATGATCGATATCTATATTTCCTTTAGCAACTACAGCTCTTAGTAAAATATGTTTAGTTTTATCGAGGTTTTTGTCCAATTTTGTATACTTGCCATTTAGATATAGCTTATTTGCAAGTGTATGATCATTTGTAATTTGAGAAAAATTATTTCCAGATAAAAGATAACATCTAGAATCTCCCACATGTATTAAATCAACTATATTGTTTTTAATAAATGTAGCTGTCAAAGTGCTTCCCATATCTACTAAATCTTGATTTTGAGAAATTTTTATATTGTACTGATTTTGAATTTCTAACAATACATTTTTAATTTCATTTGCAGAATTAAGTTTATTTGCATTAAAAAACTTAGTTAGCACATCTACAGCTGTCTTACTAGCTATTTTTCCACCGATATGTCCGCCCATTCCATCGGCAACTACATACATTGATTCCTTTCCGTCACTGCAATAGAATGAATCTTCATTTTCAATTCTTACATTTCCAATATGGGAAATAGCATATGATGTCATAAAACCTCTACTTTATTTTTCTAAGTATACAACTAAAGAAACCTTCAGAATTAAATTCCTTAGGATCACTATAATATAATCCATTTATATATGAGCCTTCTGAATAATTGCACAAGCTCACATAATTATTATCTACAAAATACTTCACCTGTTCAATATTTTCAATATCTAAAATACTACAGGTAGAATAAATGATAAATCCGTCTTCTTTGACATACTCAAGTGCATTTATAAAAATTTCTCTCTGCTTGAGAATTAAATTTTCAATATCTTCTCTTGTTCTCTCTAATCTTATCTCTGGTATATGATTTATATTAGCAGTAGCACTACAGGGTACATCACATATAACTAAGTCAAATTTATTATACCATTGAGGATTTTTAACTAATGCATCGTAGTTTGTAATATGATAGTTGAGTTTCAATCTATCTCTATTTTCTCTTAGTAATTCTAATTTATTATCTCCAATATCATTGCATACTACTTCAATATCAGGATTATTTTTAATAAGTGCTATAGTCTTGCCACCTGGACTTGCACATATATCTAAAACCTTTGAGCCTTCATCTATTTTAATATTCATAGACTCTGCACTTTCAAAAGATTGAACGTAAAACCTTCCCTCTTTAAAACTATCTAGCTTTGTTATATCTAAAGTATTGTCAATTGAAATCATATCTTCATTTATTGAATAGTGAGAGATATTTTTATTATATAGTTCTTCTAAAAGCTCTTCTTTTTCTCTAATTATATTTAAGTCAATAGTCTCTCTATGATTTGATAAAATTAGCATTAGATCATCATTGCTATATTGTTTTTTCAATACTTCATAGAGGGACTTGTTTAAAGATAAATACAATCTTACAGCTTCATCCTCACTTAAGCCCTCTGTACAAGATAGTCCTTCTCTTATTACATTTCTAAGTATTGCATTAGCTACTGGTGCCATATGTGGCTTTTTATTTTTTATTATTTCAACAATTGTATTTACTATACCATATTGCTTATCATTACTAAATAAAACCAGATTAATTCCAAGAATAAGAGCATTTCTTTCAAAAGATGTATATTTTTCTATTTTTTTCTTTGAATAGTGTTGTAAAACATACTCAAGTAAAACCTTCTTTTCAATTGTAGATTTAAAAGCATGAACAAAAAAAGGATAGTTTAAAGAAGGCAGCTTATTTTCTGCCTTTATCAAAATATCCTTTGTATTTTTTGTCTTTTCATATTCCCCTAATGCCTTAATTACTTCATTATATATCTGCATTAGTCTCTATTCCTAGATATTAGAATAAGTCTTAAAAGTGAAGCTATAGCATAGAGAGTTGAAGCAATATATGTAAATGCTGCTGCACTTAACATCTCTTTAGCTCCTGAATATTCTTCCTGATCTACAACCCCAAGTTCTGTAAGTTCAACTAAAGCTCTCTTTGATGCATCGAATTCAACTGGCAAAGTAATAATTTGAAATACTACTGTTGCTGCAAAAAATAAAATTCCAATACTTAATAGTGGTCTTAAACTTAAAATAAAAGACATAATTATCAAAATTGGAGCAATATGACTTGAAATCATTACAGCTGGAACAATTGCCTGTCTAAGTCTTAAATATGAATAGTTTTCCTTATCTTGAATTGCATGACCCATCTCATGAGCTGCAACTGCAACTGAAGCTACTGAAGTTTGACCAGTTCCTCCAGATAGATTTATTGTCTTATCCTTTGGATTATAATGATCTGTAAGTGAACCCTCGATATACTTTACAGTTACATCTAAATCGTGTCTCTGACTTATCATTCTACAAACTTCTGTTGGTGTAATATTTTTCTTTAAAGATATTTTTGAATATTTAGTATACTTATTACTTACTTTATACTGTGCATACATAACTAAAAATAAGAAAGGTATAAGTATAAAAAAACTTCCATCATAATACATTGTTTCCTCCAAATTTATCGGCTCTCTTAATAGAATATCCATTTAAAAGATCGCGAGATTCCATTTCTTTTTTTCCTTCAAGCTGTAATCTTGTAACTTTAATTGCTTTATCTCTAGTTCCTATAATTATACCCCTAGAATCCGCTTCTATAACAACTCCAGCACCTTCTGTCTGAACATCTTCTAAAGAGGCTTTAATTATTTTACATCTCTTTTGATGAATAAAAGTATAGGCTGCTGGTC
>JAEZUZ010000054.1 GCA_023443345.1 Bacillota bacterium | reverse complement strand
TCTGGACAGACAATAACTCTTATCAGAGGTTCAATAATTAATAGTGATTACAGCATCACTCTTACAGATGGTTCTACAATATCATCTGAAGATTGGTATCACGATTCACTTGGTGTAAAAAATTATAAACCTACAACAGAACCACCAGCAGTAGAAAAACCTGATGATAATGGAATTGTAAATCCAGATAATAATAATAATAACAATAATAATAATCAATAATAAAGAGGCTTAAATTAAGCCTCTTTTTTTACATTAATTTATTTATATAACAACCTTTTCTTTATTTATAAATGCCTGATTCTCTATTTCTTCTAAATCCATACTTTTTTCTAATTCAAGGACTTCACTCAATTTTGGAGAAATATCAACCTTACCTGGAGCAAATAAACTACAGCAGTCATCATATGGAAGAATTGATATGTCATATGTATCTATTTCCTTTGCAATATCAACTATATCGTTTTTATCAAAAGATATAAGTGGCCTAAATACAGGTAAATTTGTTGCATCATTTATACAATGTATTGCACTCATTGTCTGACTTGAAACTTGACCTATATTTTCTCCTGTAGTAAGACTTTTAATTTTTCTAGATCTTGCTAATCTTGTAGCTAATCTCATCATGCTTCTTCTTTGCATAAGTGTAAAATGAGTCTTAGGTATTTTTTTACTTATTTCTTTCTGTATCTCTAAAATATTTATATGATAAAGTATCACTTCACCCAAGTATGGCTTTAAACTTTTAACTATATCTTCTACTTTTTTCTTTTCTAATTCAGAGGAAAATGGAGCTATATGAAAGTGTACACATGTAGGTTTTACACCGCGTCTTGCCATTTGGTACATTGCTACTGGAGAATCTATTCCTCCACTTAATAACACAAGTGTCTTTCCTGTTCCAGGATATGGCATTCCCCTAGGTCCTTTGAATCTTTCTAAATATATCTCTGCTTCTTTTCTAAGTTCAACTTCTATATCTATATCTGGATTATGTAAATCTACACTTAACTCACTAAATTCTCTTAGAATTTCTGCTCCTAAATCCCTGCTAAAATCCATACTTCTATAATCAAAGCTCTTATTTATTCTTCTTGTAGTTACTCTAAAAGTCTTATTTTTATAATCTAACTTTCCGAGTTCTTCTATTACAACATCTCTGACACTTTTAAAATTTAATTGAGTTTTAAAGCTTGGACATATTTCTACAACCCCAAAAACTTTTTGTAGTTTTTCAATATCTCCCTCTTCTATATTGTCTATATATATCCTACCTTTAGATGTTGAAAATTTCACCTTATGATTTAAAGCTTCTCTCATACTTTTAATAAGTTGAGTTTCAAATCCCTTTCTATTCTTACCCTTTAATGCTATTTCACCATATTTGATTAATACATGACTCACTTATTTATCCCTCCTATAAATTCTGCCAATTCATCTGCTGTATCACCTATGATCTTTGAGGCCTCAAGTATTTCTTCCTCTGTATTAAACGGTGAAAAAGATATTCTTACAAAGTTATCTGAATTTTCATCAATAAGTCTATATACTTCATTATTTTTTGTCTTTTTATTGCTATGGCATGCACTTCCTGTAGAAATATAAACTCCTTTAGAGCTAAGTGCATTAGCAAATACTTCTGCTGGAATATCCTTGGTATTTACAAGTATTATATGTGGTGAACTGTTTGGAGAATAGTATAACTTCAAATTTTTATTATCTTTTAATTTATCTATCATTAGTTCCTTTTGAAAAGTAATCTCTTTGACATCAAGCAAAACTTCTCTTATAGATAGAATTCCTGGAACATTTTCAGTAGAAGATCTGATTCCTCTCTCCTGTCCTCCTCCAAGTAAAACTGGCGAAATTTTTATGGATTTTTTCATATATAAAACTGCTATTCCCTTTAAAGCACCTATTTTATGTCCGCTTATTGAAAGAGCAATGACATCGCTTTTTCTTACATCAATTTCTATTTTTAGATAGCTTTGAGCACAATCTAGAAAAACTGGAATTCCAATATTTGGAATCTCATGTACTAGCCCTGTCTCATTGTTAGTGTGTTCAACTATTATTAAATCAACATCACCATATTTTTTATAATCTTGCTGTGTGTAATTATTGTAACCATTTTTATAAAGATAGATGACATCTATACCCTTTGCTTCTTCTACAACTTTTTTGATGCTACTATGTACTGTCTTAGAACAAAGCACTTTTTTTATTTTTTTACTTGAGAATAGATGCTTTAAAACTGCATTATTTATCTCTGTAGCAGATGAAAAGAAATAAATCTCATCTCTATTAGCTTTAATGCTGTTTGCTACTAATTCTCTAGTTTGTTCAACTAATTCTTTTATCTCAATTCCCAATTTATGTTTTGAGCTAGGATTGCCAAATTTAGAAAGTATTTCTCTAGCATTATTAATTATATTTGGGTGAATCATGGCTGTTGAAGCATTGTCAAAATATAACATATTTCCTCCAAATAACATTATATCATGATATAATTTTTATAAATAAATTTTATTGAGGCAGCATGCTAGATATAATTACAAAAAAAGAAAATTTTGAAAGTTATAAATTAGACGAGAGATTCATACTCTTTGATATTGAAACCAGTGGGCTAAATCCTAAATATTCTAAAGTTAGAATGATGACTTATACATATCTAAAAGACGGAGAAGTTCATACCACTCAGACATTTTGTTCAGATTCAGATGAGAAACTTATTATTTTTGACTTTATAAAAAGAGTTGAAAATAAATTTTTAATTACATATAATGGCAGCACTTTTGACATTCCCTTTATACAAAAGAGGGCCATTAAACATGGATATAATTTAGATCAAATTGCTCAATTTGACATATATAAAAATATCATTGTAAAAAGATTTAAATCAAATGATAGAAAAAATTTAAAAAATATAGAAGAAATTTTAGGAATTAGAAGATCTGATGAAATTGATGGAAAACAGTGGATCGATATTCTAAAATTATACGATAATTCAAATATAAAAGATTTGGTCAAACTGTACTTGCATAATTATGAAGATGTTATAAATATGTACCATATTATTAAAAAAATGAATATCGAAGACTTATTAAATTCAAATATTATAAAAGACAAACTAGTTAAAAATATATTTTATTCTGCAAATCATATAAGGATTGAGCTTTCTTCTGGAGAAACCTATGATTTAGAGACAATAAACAATGAAAGCTTTTTATTTTTTAATGCAAACTCTATAGGTTTAGAATTCAAAGATTTAGAAATTGACAATAAAAAAAGATATCTAATAAGATATCAGGAAAAAACAATTTTAGAAAACATAAAATATATAATAGAAAATTATTTTTAATAAGGCGGCAACCAGATTCGAACTGGTGATAAAGGTTTTGCAGACCTCTGCCTTACCACTTGGCTATGCCGCCATAAAAGAAAAATAGCGGCGAGTGGAGTCGAACCACCGACCTTTCGGGTATGAACCGAACGCTCTAACCAACTAAGCTACGCCGCCATAAACACTTCATTATAATATCAATATAATGGATTTTTGTCAATACTTTTTATAATTTTTCTGTGGAAAGATTTATGTAATTTTCTAATTCCTCATCTTCTTTCATATCTTCTTTTAAACTCTCAAATATAACAAGAGCCTCATTATACCTATTTTTATTAAATAAATCTATAGCTCTTTGATAGTCTATTTTTACATTGGATAATTCTATAAGCCTTATTATCTCCTCTTTGAATTCCTCAACATCACATTTTTTTAGAGCTATACTAAATAATTCAATGGCATTTTCATAATTTTTAGAGTTAAATTCAAATATTGCCATCTGATAATCTATCTGCCAAATGTCATATTTTTCTTTAGCTTTACATAAATATTCATTAAAAATATCTAAATAATAACTTTCTTTTGTCTCAAAATAGAGCCTATTTGAAGATTCAATAATAGTCAAATAAGTGGTTTCATCATCTAAATTCAAATTTATCAGGCCAAGTGCCATTATAAGTGCCTTCTTGTCATATATGTTTAAATAAGAAATTGGCAGAAACTTAACTCCTGATTTTTGATTATCTACTTCTAATATTATATTTCTATAATATTCTTTATTTAAGTAATTATCATGAATGCCATATAAAAAAAGTATTGCTTCAACAATATTCTTAAGATTTAATTCTTCATTTTCAATAATAGGAAGTTCGATATCTTTTTTTAATTTAATACCATTTTGACCAGAAATATCTCTTTTTAAAAATATAAATTGTAACTTACTAAACTGATCTAAAAAATTCCTATTCATCAATCCTCCAAATATCTATTGATATTTTTATCTATTATCTTTCTTTTAAATAGTGTTACATACTCTTGGCTGTATGCATTTAGTATAGTAACATTCTTGTCAGATTTATTTATAGATATATGATCAATATAGTCATTTGATAAATTTTTCCCATCACAACTTGATACAATAGCTCTCTTATACGACTTTAAAATCTTAATATCAATTCTAGTATCAAGTGGCATTATTATTGAATTTTTAAGAGGTCTATTCATCCTTGCATCATTAGGAACTAATGGCGTCAACTGCATTGCATCTAGTGAATGATCTATCGCACTACCATTAGCCCAGATTGCATAACCTGTTGAACCTATTGCTGTAGATATAATTAAGCCATCTCCAGTAAAATAGTTAAATGGCTGATTATTTATATATATCAATGCCTCCATTACTCTTGGAAGTTCATTTTTTATAATAGTATCATTAAAACAATAGCTTTTTATTATTTTCTTAGTTACAGTCTTAGCAAATACATTTAAGAGTGGATATTCTTTTTTATTGAACTTATCCTCTTTAATCAATTCTGGAAGCCTATCTATATCTTCAACATGTAAACCTGATAAAAATCCCAAATTTCCTGTATTTATTGATAGAAATGAGGTGTTTGAATCTACATATTTTCTTACAGAACTAAGCATTGTTCCATCTCCGCCAATAACTATGATAAGTTCAGGGTTTATATCTGTTATGGTAAATCCTTCATTTTTTAGTATTTTTATTACTTTTTTCTTAATTGTCTTGCTCTGAGATAGCTGATTGCTATAGACATTTATTCTCTGCATTACATCCTCTTAGGTGCTTTCATGTTTATTAATTTCATACCATCTTTAAGTACCTTTGAAATAGCCTCAACCAATAGAATATTTGCCGATTGTATTTCCTTATTTTCATGTAATATAGTAACTTCTTGATAGTACCTATTAAAGCTCTTTGCTAATTTAATTAAGTATCTTGATACCACAGCCGGCTCAAGTCTAAAAGCAGCTTGTTCAATTGCATCAACATATTGAGAGAGCTCTCTTACTACACTAAGTGCTGAATCAGATTTTATAAGCTCACTTATATCATAATTATCTATATCTGATTTTCCCTTACTCAATAGTGATTCTGCCCTTACATTTGTATATTGTAGATATGGCCCTGTTTCTCCTTCAAAACTTAACGCCTGATCTAAATCAAAAATATAATCTTTAGAAACAGAAGTTGAAAGCTCTTTAAAACTTACTGCTCCAACACCAACCATTTCTGATACATCCTCTTTATTTTCTAAATTTGGATTCTTCTCTTTTATAATATTTAAAGTTTTATCTACAGCTAAATCTAAAAACTCTTCTAGTGAAAGCTTATTTTTCTTATCTCTTGAAGAAATTTTTCCTTCTGGAGTCATAATTAGGCCATGTGATACATGCACGATTTTATCATAAAAGTCATATCCCATTTTCTTAATAATTGCCTTTAATTGTTCAAAGTGAAGTCTCTGTTCACTTCCTACAACATATAGGCATTTTTCAAAATCATATGTTCTATATCTATACAATGCTGCAGCTATATCCCTAGTGATATATAAACTAGTTCCTGATGATGTAGTTACTACTGCATTAGGTAAATTTTCATCACTTAAGTCTACAATTTCTGCTCCATCATCTATTTTTATTATGCCCTTATCTATCATTTCCTGTCTTACTTGTGGCATCATATCTGAATAGAAGCTTTCACCATTGTATGAATCAAATCTACATCCTATTCTCTGATAAACTCTATTATATTCATCTAGTGATATCTTCTTAAACCACTTCCAAAGCTCTGTAGCTTCTTCACTAGTTCCTTCTTCTAATTTCTTAAACCATTCTCTAGCTTCCTGCATTAGAGTAGGATCATTTTCAGATTCCTCTTTAAATCTTACATATAATTCAAGTAGGCCTCTAACTCCATTTTTTTCTATATACTCCTTATTACCCCATCTCAAATATGCAGATATCATCATCCCAAAATTAATTCCATAATCTCCAAGATGATTTATAGAAAATACATCATATCCCATTCTTTGAAGTATTTTCATAAGTGAAGAACCTATCATAATACCTCTTAAATGCCCAATATGAAGTTCCTTAGATATATTTGCTGATGAATATTCAACAAGTAATTTTCTATTATTTCCAATGTTTCTTGAAAATGTATTATTTTTATCAAGTATTTCTTCAATCGTACTTTTTATCAAAATTTCTCTATTATATTTAAAATTTATATATCCCCCTACAGCAGATACATCATAATAAGATGAACTTAATTTTTCAGATAATTCACTTGCTATGACTACAGGACTTTTTCTAAAAATTTTTGAAAGTTGAAAACAAGGAAATGCTATATCTCCCATATCTTCATTTTTGGGTATTTCAAGAAGAGCCTCAATACCTTGTAAATCAAACTCCTGAATATTTTCATTTAAATTTTTTATTATAATATCCCTAAAATTCATCTTATTTCCCCTTTTCTTTTTTTTATGGTATCATATGTATATGTATAAAAATTTTAAATATTTTCCGGCAACTTATTCATGCATAATAGTTTGTATGATATATTATGTCTTTGCACAATTTGCAGTCCACAATGATATAGACCTTATAAGATTTGGAGCAAAGGCAAATTTCTTAATTGCAGATTTTAAACTTTGGAATTTAATTACTCCATCATTTCTTCACACAGAATTCTTTCACCTACTTTCAAATTTATTAGGTCTAATGATTGTAGGAAAACTAGTTGAAGCTTTTATTGGTACTAAAAATACTGTACTACTTATATTCTTCTCTGCAATTATTTCAAATTTAGGAAGCTATCTGCTAAATGATAATGATGTTATCTCCCTAGGAGCTAGCGGTATAGTATTTGCACTCTTTGGTGTTCACATATTTCTATATCTAGAACATAGAGATGTTTTTGTCTCACAAATGCTTCCTTTTGCAAAACAGATAACTATACTAATTGTTATAAATCTCGTTTATACATTTATTCAACCTGGAATAGACATTGGTTCACATCTATTTGGTCTACTATCTGGTATGTGTTTCTGTTATCTTTTAAGTGATAAAAGACATAAATTATATGCTATATCATTTTTAGCAATAATTTTAGCTCTTTTTATTTATAAAACTATAGACTATAGAAATTCTGAAGAATTTATATTTATGAAAAATTTATATAGAGAATATCTTAGATATATCAAATAAATTATTCAAAATAAGCAATTGTAACACCATCGCCTCCCTCATTGTAGTTGCCGAGGCGATATTTTTTTACCATTTTATTTTTTGATAACATCTGATGTACAAATATTCTCAACACTCCTGTTCCTTTTCCGTGTATTATCTCAATCCAAGGAAGTCTAGCCATATATGCTTGATCTATAAATTTGTCAAGTTTTACAAGTGTATCTTCCTTATTTTCTCCCCTTAAGTCTATCTTATTGCTCAAATTTGGAATACTTAAATCTTTTGCCATACTCTGGTAATGTCTATCTTGCTGTTGCTGTGATATTTTTTCTACCTGGTTCACATTTAATTTTAACTTTATAATTCCCATTTGGGCCATAAAATTTCCGTTTTTATCTGAATCTTCTAATACACTTGCCTTATCTTGATAATTTATTACATATACCTGATCTCCCTTTTTTACTTTTTGTGGAGAATTATTAGATTTAGATTTATTTTCTCTATTGAGAGAGTACTTAGATATTTTAGAGTTGATATCTTTTCCAAGGCTCTCTGCCTTTTTATGGTCAATTCCTTCTACCTTCATCTGTCTCAATTCTTTTAAAATCTCTTTTACTTCACTGCTGCTTTCTTCATAGAGCTTTCTAGCAGACTCCTTTGCCTTGGATAATATATTCTCTTTTTTATTTTCTAGATCATTAATTTTATCATTATATTTTTTCTCAAGTTCCTGTGCCTCTTTAAATTTTTGCTTTGCCTGAATTAAAAGTTGCTCATTTTCTGCCTTTGTCTTTTGCATTCTTGCAATTGCATTATGTAATTTCTTCTGACTTTCTTTCATATAAGACAGACTTTTATTTATAATATCTTGGCTTACACCTATTCTCTTTGATATTGAAATTGCATTGGAATTTCCAGGGATACCCATTTGTAGATTATAGGTTGGACTTAAGTTTTTTAGGTCAAAAGAAACCGATGCACTTAGAAATCCCTCTTCACTCAAAGCAAATTCCTTGACATCTGAGTAGTGAGATGTAGATAAAGTTATTGATTTCTTATCTCTTAATGTAACTAAGATTGCCATTGCAAGTGCAGAACCTTCCTGCGGATCTGTGCCTGAACATATTTCATCAAGAAGAACAAGTGAATCTTCTGTTGCATTCTTAACTATTGAATCGATGTTTACCATGTGTGAGGAGAATGTAGATAGAGATTGCTGAATATTTTGTTCATCACCTATATCTACATATATCTCATCAAATAATTTAAGCGAAGAAGTTGAACTTGCATAAATTCCTAACCCATAGTGATGCATAAGTGAAAATAATCCAACTGTCTTGAGAACTACTGTCTTTCCTCCTGTATTAGGTCCAGAAATTATAAGTACTCTCTGTTTATCTCCCATCTCTAAGTTAAGTGGAACAACTTTATTTTTATCGATAAATGGATGTTTAGCATTAACTAATTCTATCTTATTAGATATTTTTGCGTGATATAGTTCATTTTCTAAATGATATTTACCTAATTTGATATATAAATTTAAATTTATAAGAGCTTCTTGATTATTTAGTATCTCAAAGCTATATTTTGCCACATCAGAAGAAAGAAGCATAAGTATCCTATCGATCTCCTGCTTCTCTTGAATTAATAGCTCACTTAGCTCATTATTAGATTTAACTAATTCAATTGGTTCAATATATAGGGTGCTGCCTGTTGAACTTTTATCGTGAACAAGTCCCTCTACATCCGATTTGTAAGCACTTTTAACTGGTATAACATATCTATTTGATCTTATTGTAATGATTTTTTCTTGTAAATATGGCAAAACTTTTTCATCACTTAAAAGAGAATCAAGTCTCTGTCTTATCTTATTATTTAATGATTTTATTTTATTTCTAATTGACAGAAGATTTTCTGTTGCATCATCTTTAATATTTGAATAGTTATCGAAAGTCTTATCACACTTTGAAATTATTATTTCAACTGGATTAATTATAGAAATATAATTGTTTAACAGAGGAAATCTATCCTCTATATTTTCTAGCTTTCTAAAATATTCAAGCATTCTCTTTTGAGCTCTTAAATTATCATAAATAAGGATAATATCTTCTATTTCTAATTTAGAACCTAGTTTTGCATTAGATACGAGTTCATCTAATCCATCGCATTTTGTAGTTAGAACAGGAGCATGATAGGTGGCAACTTCTATTGCTTCCTTTATGATATTCTGTCTTTCTATAAGCTCCTGCTTATATCTTATAAATCCGAGATTTCTAAATTTTTCTTCAACTGAAAAATCATTTAAATAACTGAGTATGTCATCAAAAATAATATCAAACTCTAGCTTTTTAATAGCATGTTTATTCATGTTTTAATTCTTCTAATTCTTCACTCTTTTTTGTAAGTATTTCTTGAAGTTTTTCCAATCTTTTAATTAGATTTTGATTTTCTTCTTCAAGATGTTTATTCCTATTCCTAAGTTCATAATATTCATGAGAAGATACGTCTTTTCTTAATTCATCTACATTTACTAACTCTCTTATCTCAAGAAGTTCATCTGCTATAGATATCATTGCATACCTATAGACTTGTAATAAATTAAGAGTCGAATTTCTCTTTTTAATATTTTCTATAGTATCATTTATAACTCTGCCAACTCTTTGTACATGTTCCTCTGTTGAGTTTGTCATAAGTGTAAGTATTGAACCATCAATATTTAACTTTACTCTTTTGCTCATATCTATCTCCTTACAGCACCGAGTTTATTTAATAAAGCCTCTCTTATACTTTCATAAATTGGTTCTATTTCTTCGTCAGTTAGTGTCTTTTCATTACTCATAAATGACATTGAATAACTTACAGATTTTTTATTCTCCCCTATTTCTTGAGATCTATAAGTATCAAATATCTCGACATTTCTAAGAAGATTTCCTCCAGCTTTTTCCATCACCTCCACTATTTGACTATGAGTTATATCTTCATTAACAACTATTGATATATCTCTGGTTATTGATGGAAATTTACTTATCTTTTCATACTTGGTGATCTTCCTTGGACACTCAAATAACTTATCAATATCAAATTCAGCCAGATAACATCTATGATTTAACTTGAGCTCTTCTTTAATATATAGACTCAACTCTCCAAATGTTCCAATATACTCTCCACCTACTAATAAATCTGCACTTCTATGAGTATGGAATAATTTATTTGTTGTATTTTTTCTAATTTCAACTCCCTTAAATCCCATATTTTGAACTAATGTCTCAATAATACCTTTAAATTTAAAGAAATCTAAATTACTGCCATATCCAGCTAGAGATAGTGACTCTCTTTGATAATCTTCTATTTCTTCATAGAATACATTTCCTATTTCAAAATATAGTACATCCTCATTAAATACTCTCTCATTGTATCTAAGTACATCTAAAGCACTAACTAAAAGTGATGGTCTCATCTTTGCATAATCAGCACCTAGTGGATTTATGAGCTCAATAGGTGATTTATCAATGTGTAGAGATTTTATAGAATCCTCAGATACGAAGGAGTAATTCACCATTTCATCTACTCCACAAGCCCAAAGTATATCTCTAATATCATTTCTAAACCTTAATTTACTTGGCATATATGCCTGAGCTAGTATCTTTGGAATTTTAGAAACTATTTTGTCAAAACCATATATTCTAGCTACTTCTTCGATTAAATCTTGTTCTATCTGAAGATCTTTTCTAAATGTAGGTATTTTACACTTTAACGCATCATCTTCTATAACTTCTATCTCAAGTGATTTAATTATTGATATAATCTCTTCTTTAGATATTTCTGTACCTAGAACCTCATTTACTCTTTCTGGCCTTAGTTCAACATAGTCATTGGTGAAATTTTCAATATAAGAGCTCACAGCAACTACTTTAGCATTTAGTTCAAATACATCAAGTAAATCTATTATCCTTTGAACTGCAACAAGTGTCCTATATGTATCGACACCCTTTTCGAATCTCATAGACGATTCTGTTCTAAGCTTTAGTCTACTAGAAGTTGATCTAACCACATCTTTATCAAAGTTGGCAACTTCAATAAATGTCTTAGTAGTTGTTTCTTTAACTTGTGAATTTTCTCCTCCCATTATTCCAGCTAAAGCTACACTTTTATCATCATCACATATAACTATATCACTAGAATTTAGAACTCTAGGTTGAGAATCAAGAGTAATGAATTTTTCGTCATTTTTTGCTCTTTTAACTCTTATAATCCTAGAATTTAAATCATCGTGATCAAATGCATGAATAGGATTTCCAGTTTCAAGCATTACATAGTTTGTCAAATCTACAAGGTTATTTACTGGTCTTACCCCACTAGCCATTAATCTCAATTGTATCCACTCAGGAGAAGGTTTAATATTTACTTTTTCACACTCTAATAGAAAATAAGCACTACATACATCTTTATCTATATCTAACTCAACTGAAGAAGGATAACTATCTCTATATGTATTTAAAAATTTTCTCTTTCTATTAAAGGTAACTGCTGCTTCATAACTTAATCCAAGTACACTTAGACAATCAGGTCTATTAAATGTAAGTTCAAATTCTACAGTTGGATAACTCAATCCAAGTGCTTTAAAAAAATGATCTCCAATACTATAATTTCCCTTTAAAATTAAAACACCATCCTCGGCATCCTTAGGTATTACATTTTTGTTAAAGCCTAATTCTTCGTAAGAGCAGAGCATACCTTCAGATACCTCACCTCTTAACTTAGATTTTTTTATCTTAATCCCATTAGCTAGTTTTGCACCATCTAAAGCAACTACAACCATTGCTCCTTCAAATACATTTTTAGCTCCTGTAACTATCTGCTTAACTGAAATTTTAACATCTACTTCAAGTATCTGTAATTTATCAGCATTAGGATGAGGTCTAAGGCTTAAAATTTTTCCAATTACAAGCTTATCTTTAGCTTGATCGTAGTCTATAATCTGTTCGACCTTTGTCCCTGTCATAGTCATTTTTTTTGCAAATTCACTTATTTCAATATCCTTACAATTTACAAAATCATTAAGCCAATCTATTGGTAATTTCATAATCTATCTCCTAAATTGAGATATAAATCTCTTATCATTTTCATATAGAAGTCTAATATCATCAATTTCATACTTTAACATAGTAATTCTATCTAAGCCCATTCCAAACGCAAAACCCTTATATCTCTCTGGATCAATTCCGCATTCCTTCAATACATTTGGGTGAACCATTCCACATCCGAGTATTTCTATAAAGCCTGAGTGGCCACAAAATTTACAGCCTTCTCCATTGCATTTAAAACATGAAATATCTACTTCAGCACTTGGCTCAGTAAACGGGAAGTTGTGAGGTCTAAAAACTGATTTAATCTCACTTCCAAACAATTTTAAGACAAAATTCTCTAACACACCCTTTAGTTCTGCCATAGTTGCATCTTCACTTATTACTAAACCTTCCATCTGATAGAACATAGGTGAGTGAGTGGCATCAAATTCATCATTTCTAAAACATCTACCTACTGAAATCATTCGTATAGGTGGTTGTAGTTTTTTCATCATCCTAATCTGAACAGGTGATGTATGAGTTCTAAGAACTCTATTTTGATCTATATAAAAAGTATCAGATATTCCTCTAGAAGGATGATTTTTTGGGGCATTTAAGGCATCAAAATTATTATATACACTTTCAATCTCTGGTCCTTCAAACGGAGTAAATCCCATCTGTATAAATACATCTATAATCTCATTAATTGTCTTAGTCATAGGATGTTGAGATCCAAGAGCTGATTTATTTCCAGGAAGTGTAATATCTATATATTCACTTTCCATCTGCTTTTGAATTTCAAGATCAAAAAGCTCCTTTTTCTTACTTACTATTAATTCCTCTGCTCTATCTCTTATTTCATTGGCAATTTTACCGAGTACTGGCCTCTGAGATGGATCTACATCTTTCATGCTATTTAATAATTGTTTTAATGAACCTTTTTTTCCTAAAAAATCTACTCTGATTTTTTCAAGTTCCTTAGTAGAGTCGCAATCTCCTATTTTTTTATATAATTCTTGACTGATTTGATCTAATTTTTCCTTCATTTCTACTCCTTAAAAAAGCCCTCTTTTACTAACAAGAAGCCTTTTCCCATTTAATATATAATAACATAATCAAACTTGATTGTCTTTATTGCTTATCTCTTCTAAAAGAATCGCACATGCTTGAGAGGCGTTGAGAGACTCCATAGTATTTTTAATATTTATAGTTATTCTAGTATCCACAATTTCCTCAATTTCTCTACTTATTCCTCTTGCTTCTGAACCTATTACAAGCACCATCTTTTTAGGATATTGAACTTTTCTATGTGAAATTGAATCTTTTAAAAAGCTCCCATATATTTTATGAGTTTGCTTTAGCTTCTTTAAATAATCTATGTCTATATCTGACTTTATCATAAGCGAATTTATAGAAGAAAGCGAAGAACGTACAACTTTGTCATTATAAAAATCTACACTTGACTTAGTAGTATAAACGCCATCAAATCCAAATGCTAAACTCGCCCTTAGTATTGCACCTAAATTTCCTGGGTCAGAAATTTTATCACATAGAACAATTTTATCTGGATCGCTAAAATCTTGAGCTTTCTTTTTAACTATTGCAAATATTCCCTGTGAATTTTCCGTAGAAGAAAAATAATTTACTAGTGATTTATCTATAATTATTGAATTACGAAATTCACTGCTATATTCCTCTATAGTGTATATATCTAGAATTTCTAGATTATTATCAATAGCCTGTTTCACAGCTCTAAGACCTTCTATTATAAAAAAATTTCCTCTGTGTTTTCTTATATTTTTGATTTCTTTTATTTTGGAATTTGACTTAGAACTGATTACTAATCTATTTTTTTTCATATCTATATCTGTCATTTCCAATTCTCTCTACACCTTCTATACTCATAAGTATTCTATCTATTCTAATATCAGATATCTCATTTGAAATATCAATTCCCTTCTTCTTTAGAAACTTCATTATTGTAATTATCCTTATGTAATAATGATTAGGATTTTTAAAGTAGGGATGCTTTAAAATAATATTTTGTAGTTCTAGATCAGTAAAATTTTTCATAAGTCCTTCTTGTAAAATATGTTCTTAATATACTATAATTATATCTCATAGGAGGTATAATGTTTTTTCTTTTTATAGGATATTTAATAGGGGGAATCCCCTTTTCATATATAATTGCAAAAGTAGTTAAAAATATTGATTTAAGGAACTTTGGAAGTGGAAACCTTGGCACAACAAATGTCTATAGAGCGTGTGGACTACCTTATGCAGTACTTACATTTATTTTAGATGTATTAAAGGCATATATTCCTATTTTAATAGCAAAGCAATACTTAAGTTTTGAA